>JBKGHI010000033.1:0-55140 GCA_046520405.1 Myxococcus sp. 1LA | reverse complement strand
CCAGCGCGGGGCCCCTGGCTCGGGCGCGGCGCATCGCCTCGTCGGGGCAGGCGTTGCTGGCGGAGCGGCCCGTGGACGGCGACGCCGAGGCGCTCTCCGCGTGGCGGCTCAAGCTGGAGGGCGTGGCGCGGGAGATGGACGCGGGCTTCGCTCCTGAGTCCCTGCCCGATGACTTGAAGGTGCTGCGCGCGGAGGTGGCGGGGGTGCTCACTCCCGGCGCCGAGTCCTCCGAAGTGGAGGTGGCGGTGTGAGCGCGCCGTGTGCCCTCCCTGTCTTCATCTGCGTCAGGCCCATGGCTCGCACGTCGGGAGTCACCGCACGTGGGCTCGAAGGGGCGCTGCCTCCTGGCCCGGCGGCGGTGACTGACGCGCCGTGAGCGTCACGGGACGGGAGCCGCGGATGCCGCGAACGGGGAACGCACTGGAGCCGGGTGGGAGCGGTGACGCCGCTCGTGTGACGGTGCGGTGGCGTTCTCGCGCCGAGCCGCTGGAGCCCCTCGCCGTCGCCGGGGAAGGGCCAGTGGCGGTGGCGCTTGCGCGACGGCTTCTCGCGGAGGACGACGCACGCCTCGCCCGGTGGGAAGGTGTCGCGGGGCCGGGCCTCCTCTTGCTGCTGGGGGATTCTGCGTCGCTGCCGTGGGTCGATGGTGCCGTGTACCTGGGGCGGGATGACGCCGCGCCTTCGCTCCTGTTGCCCTGCGCGCTGGCACCCGACGTGGCGGCTCCGCTGCTGGAGCGTGCATTGCTGACCCACGCGCACGGGGGCGGCACCCTGTTGGCGGTGCTGCCCGCGTCCATGTCCATTGTCAGCGTGACGGCCGCGCGGTCCGTGTCCCGTGTCACGCTTCAAGCGTGGCTGGGCGCGGGCGCGACCCGGGGCTCGCCATGACCGCGTTGCCGCATGCGCTGCGCCCCTGGACGGAGAGCCTCGCGAAGTTCCCCTTGGACCTGGCGCTACAACTGGGCCCGCTGGTCGCCCGGTTGTCCGCGGTGCTCGGGCCACTGCGGGCACCCTCGGAGCGGGAGGGTGGCGAACCCCAGGGGTATGACGGCCTGTCGCGAAGAGGCTCCTTTGACCGGTTGCTGGTGAGCGAGTGGCTGTGGGCCCTGGAGGCCCCCGACGAGCTGGTGCGCCGCGCCGCCTTCGGAGAGCTGTCCTACCTCAAGCCCGCGTTTCGCGAGCCTCGGCGCGCGCACAGCACGGTGGCGTTGCTCGATGCGGGGCCGGAGCAGCTCGGCGCGCCCCGCATCGCGCACCTCGCGTTGCTCATCGTCATGGCCCGCAGGGCGCAGGCGGCGGGCGCCACGTTCACCTGGGGCGTGCTTCAGTCCGACCCGAAGCGCGGCGCCTTCACGGAGGTGACGCCCGCCACGGTGGGCGCCTGGTTGCACGCGCGTGACACCACGTCGCCTTCTGCTGAAGGTCTCGTTGCTTGGAGAGATGCACTCGGGCTCGGCGCGCGGACGGTGGACGTCTGGCTCGTGGGGGCAACCCGCTTGTCCCGGCTCGCAGGCGCGGAGCAGTTCTCACGCATCGAGGTCTCCGAAGTCCTGGCGCCCGAGGTGCGCCAGCTCGCGGTGAACGTCCGCCCCGCATCGCGCGCGCCGCGCTCCGTGGTGCTCGACCTGCCGCCGCCCGATGACAGCGTGCGCCTGTTGAGAGACCCGTTCCGCGCCCGAGTCGCCGCGCCCGTGAAGGCAGCCCAGAGCACGCGGGTGTCGCGGTTTGCCTTTGCCGCGGATGGTCGACGGCTGCTGCTCTTCTATGCGGATGGAAGCGTGGGGGCGCTGGCGCTGCCCAACTCCCCTCGCGCCACCGTGGCGCGGCCTCCGCGAGTGAGACCGCAACGCGGTGAGACCTTCCTGGGCGCGGGGTGGCGGCGTCAGGGCGGCTTGCTCGTGCTGGCGAAGAAGGCGGGTGACTACGTCTTCCGGGGACAACTGCAACACCGCATCAAGACCCTCGCGCCCGCGCCCTTCCGCTGGGTACTGCGCGATACGCAGGCCCACCCGCCGGTTCCCGACGAGGGGCAGCCGCTGGGACGGCTGATGACCTACCACGATGCCCTCAACCGGGAATGCGCGCTCCTCACGGGGCTGGACGACAACCTCTATTTCATCGAGGAGGACCCGGCCACGCGTCGCGTGGTCTCCGCGCTGGTGGCACGGGAGGTCGTGACCGCTGCCCACGTGAAGGGCTCCAGCATGGTCGTGACGCGCGATGGCCAGGTGGGGCCTGGGAGCGGCGTGCGGCTGGGCATCATGCGCCCGACGGAGATGCGCCAGGTGCCGCTGGAGGACTCGCGAATCGGCACCGTCTGGTTCGGTGCATCGCACCACCTGGGCCATCCGGATGCCGGGTTGATCGCGGTGAACAACAACCCAGGTGTGTGGGGCCTGCACCATCGGAATGCGGTGCAGGTCGTGACGTTGCAGCCAGGATTTCGAGCCGTGGGCGTCGGAGCCTGTCCACAGACGCAAGGGCTGGCTGGATTGCTGGCGCTCGAGCAGGACCGGCGGAGCTTCTGGAGTGTGGGGCCTCATCATCAGACGCTGCTGACGGTGGCCTCCGCGGACGTGGTCCACGCGGAGGCCAGTCATGCGGTGCCTGTACTCGCATGGCTGACGACGGAAGGTGAGCTGGTGCTGTATCACCTGGAGCACGGCGAGGTGCTGTGCCGCATCCGGGCAGGAGGCGGGGCATGAGCACTGCACGTGCCGGGCTGCTACGGCCCCGGCAGCAGGTGCACCGAGGCACGGTCAATGCCTCGGCGTTCTGGATAGACCCGGCCCTCCTTGGAGAGGCGGAGGCGCGCCGCCGCATCCTGTCGATGTGGTCCCCCACCCTGTCCGTTCACGCCGTGGCGGGTGGATATCTTGTGGAGATGTCCACGCCGCGCGTGGTGGCGTGTGACGTCGCGCCAGGGTTGCCGCTCACGCGGGAGCACGGCGTGCTCACCTCCGCGCCGCTGTCCCAGGCGGAGCGCCGGCACCCGAACCTCCATGAAGGCACGGTGGTGTTGGTGCTCGGCGGGCAGGCCCAGGTGTTCCTCGCCGGAGCGATGTCTCGGGTGGACGTGTCCGCCTGGCTCGATGTGTCCGGGTGGCAGCTCCGAACCCCGGAGACGCTGGGCGCGCCGCCTCCGCCCGTGGCCGTCCTGGAGTCCGTGCCGCCGCCTCCGCGCGAGCGCTTCGGCCCGGGCGTGCCCAAGCCGTCACCCGAGGCCCAGGCGATGCTCGCGCGCATGGAGGGGCGCGCCGTCCCCGTCACTGCGCCGGCCCGCGGTCCAGGATGGTGGGCGCGGCTGCGCGCGAAGCTCACGCCCGAGGGGGCGGTGGTGCGCGAAGGCGGTGATGGCAGGCTCGTCCGGCCTGGGTGGCTGACGCGGTTGCGCTCGCGGTTCTCCAACCAAGGCTCACGTGTAGGCGGTGGCACTGGGGGCGGACGGCCCGGGTGGCTGGCGCGGCTCGGGGCTGCATTCAGGGGGACCGGAGCGCACGGGCAGCAGCAGGGGATGACGCCGTCGTCTGGATGGCTGGCGCGGCTGGCCGCGATGTTCCAGGGCCCTCCTCGTGACGCGGCGCCGCGCTCCCTGCCGCCGCCCGCGCCTGCTGTTCCTCAGGGCCCGAGCGCCTGGGGCAAGCTGTCCGACTGGATGCTGCGCAATACCTTGCTCGGCGAATGGATGCGGCAGCGCAAGGCGGAGTACGTGCGCCGCCTCTTCGAGATGTTCGAAGAGGGGGACCTGCACGAGGCGCTGCGGCATGCCATTCCCCTGAGCAAGGACATGGGCGAAGGCGCGCGAGAAGCCCTGGGGCTTCCTGGTCCTCGGGAGCAGCTCACGCTCCAGACACAGTCGAGTGGCGCCACGGGTTCTGTGTTCGCGGGTGGACCGGACCTCTACTCCGCGCTCCAGCAGCGCTACCGCGATGCCTTCCGCCGCTTCGAGCGCGAGGGCCGCCTCGATGAAGCCGCCTTCGTCCTGGCGGAGTTGCTGGGCGCCGTCGAGGAGGCCGTGTCCTTCCTGGAGCGGCACGGCCGCTTCAAGCTGGCGGCGGAGCTGGCCGAGGGACGGAAGCTGGCGCACGGCATCGTCGTGCGCCAGTGGTTCCTGGCCGGAGACGTGGCCCGTGCCGTTGCGATTGCCCGGCGCAGTGGCGCCTTCGAGGACGCGGTGGCGCGGCTGGAGCGCTCGAATCCACCGGAGGCGCGCGCGCTCCGGCTGCTCTGGGCGGAGACGCTCGCCGAGGCCGGTGACTATGCGCGCGCGTTCAGGTCGTGTGGCCGGCGGCGACGAATCGTGAACCGGCGCGGGCGTGGCTGGAGCGAGGCGTTGCGGGTGGGGGCGCGACGGGCGCGCGGCTTCTGGCGATGTGGGCCACGGCGTTCCCGGATGGGTTGACGGTGGCGGGCGAACGGGTGCGTGAGTTGCTCGAGGACGATGCTCCAGGGCGCGCGTCCGAGCGCTTCGTCTTCGGTCTGGCGCTGGTAGAGGAGGAGCCCTCCGCCAACCGTACCGCGCTGGTGGTGCCCACGCTGCGCGCGCTGTTGAGGGACAGGGCGGCGGGCAACGCACGTTTCACCTCGGACCTGGACCTCATCAAGCGCCTGCTGGGCGCCGCGCCCGACGGCACCCTGCGCGCGGACCTGCCGACGCTGGGCGACTGCGTTCATCCTGCCTGGCGAGATGACCCCGCGCAGCCCTGCATCGAAGCCACCGTACGGGCAGCCGACGCGGGGGCCTTCACGATTCATGACGCGGTGGTGCTGCCCGATGGCCGTCTGCTGTACGCACTGGGCGAGGCGGGAGCGCGACTGGTGCGCGCGGACGGCCGGACCGTGGCGCACTTCAATGTCCCGGCCTTCCGCCTCGTGTCTTCCCTCCATGGAGACCGTGTCCTGGCGCTCGCGAAGCGCGGCGACGTGTGGCGGCTGTCCCGGGTGGACCTGGTGGCTCGCAGGAGCAGGCCGTGGTGCGATGTGGCGTTGACCGCGTGGGCTCCCAGCTACGATGGCAACGTCTGGTTCGTGTCCCAGGACACCACGGTGATGATGGTGGATGCGCTCGCCTCCGACTTCCGCGCGCTCTGGCGAGTGACGGAACGCGGGCATGCGGTGTTCGACCTCGCGGCGGACGCCACTCACATGAGCTTCTTCGCTGGCAACAAAGAGCGGTGGACGTATTCGCTCGCGGACGGGCCCACGCTGCGAGACCGGTCTGCCTTGCCACCGGAAGCAGCGGACCCGCGCCGGGTGCTTATCTCACGGTCCGTGGTTCCGGATGGCGAGACCGCGATCCTTGTCATGGAGTTCCCCCCACCCTCCGAGGCTTCGACAGCTGAATGGACACCTCGGCCACCGAGCGTGAAGTGGCTCCCGCCCGTGTCTCTCCGCAGCCGGGTCTGGAAGAAGCCAGACAACGAGAGACTCCAAGGCATCCTCATCTCGCGAGAGTGGTGTCTGGAGATGCTGAATTTGGGGACGGACTGGCAGCTTCAATTGACAGACAGGCGGGGCACCCTGCGCGCCCTGCTGACGTTCGAAGGGCAGGTCCGTCCGGATGCGCGGCTCATGGACAGCGTGCTGCTGACGTTCGACGCGCGCGGACGGGGACTGTGGCTGGATTTGGAGAGCGGCGAGGTTCGCCACCTGTCGGTGGCTTGAGCCGTCAGGCGTCGCGGAGCAGGTGCGGTGACAGGGTGACGTCGTTGGCGATGAGCCGGCGCTGCGCGTCGTCCACTTCCAGCTCCACCTGGACGCCGTCCACCGTCACCAGCAGGGAGGGCGGCGTCCCGGGGAGCGCCATCAGCCAGGTGGAGGCCAGCGGCAGCTCGGTGCCAACCAGCTCCGCCGCGTGTAGCAGGTGCAGTCGCACCGCGTGGTTCAAAGGGTTTGGCAGCGTGCGCAGGGGGAGGCAGACGTCCTCGGGCAGGTGCAGCGCGTAGGGCTCGGAGGAGGCGCGCTCCGGAAGCGCGGGGAGGCCCCGAAGCTGGGCGCGCAGGGCTCCGTCCACGGCCTCGGGCGCGTGGGGTTTGCGCAGGTAGCCCACCACGCCATCCAAGGGGGGCTCCTTGCCGCTCAGGGCCCCGGAGAACATCAGCACGCCCAGGTGGCGCAGCCGGGCGTTGGTCCGGAGCTGGCCGTAGAGCTCCCACCCGTCCATCCGGGGCAGCAGCAGGTCCAGCAGGATGAGGTCGGGGTGGCTGGCGCGTGGTCGCGTGCTCAGCCACTCCAGGGCCTCCTGGCCATCCGCGGCATGGGAGACCTTCACGCCCTCCGCGCGAGCGACCACGTCCAGGCGCTCGCGCCAGGCGAGCTCATCCTCGACGAGAAGCAGATGCTGGAGCGGCCGGGACATGATTTTGGAGAGAGGCGAGGTGTCCCAAATACCCCGCCGCGAGCGAGCGCGCCAGCCCTCCGCACCCTCGGCGTCCGATGACGGACACCCTTGGGGCCGGCGCCTTTCTGCCGGCTGTGGGATATGCTGATACCTACCTGAAAGGTCTTCTTGATGGATGCTGGCTGAGAAGGTTGGCTAGACTCATTGTCCATGTCGCGTAAATCAGGAAATGCTTGCTTTGTCTGTCGTGCTGCTTCAGGCTGGCCCGGCGAATTGCGTGTTCCTGGTATTGCTGGGCTTTGCATGGCGGTGCGGCCGCCAGCGGGCTCTGGCTCATGGGGCCTGTATGTGGCGGCGGTTCACGGCGGCATTGATGTGGCTGGGACTGGCTGCGTGTTCCAGCACGCCTGCGGGCCCAGTCGAGGGCGCGGATTACGGCTACCGCAATGGCGACGTCTGGGTTCGCGGTCCCTGGGACGCCATCACCCCCTCGACGGACGTCGACATGGTGATTGACCAGTTGTGTCCCGCCATCATGCAACTGCCCCGGGCCCAGGGACGCGAGTACGGGCAGGAGTACTGTGGTGCCATCTACTCACTGGGTGACGGCACCTACTACTCCAGCCTGCCATCGACGCTAGGCCCGTTGCTCAAGGCGACGCCGGAGCCACAGAAGGCCTGCTTTGCGCCGCGCTTCGTGAATGATGCCCGGGGACGCACGGTGGTGCTGGCCGATTATCACAGTCATTCGTGGCCCAACTCACGCATGTCGGGTGCGGACCGACGTCAGTCCCGCCAGCGGTTCAGTATCCGGATCCAATTCGATACCGGATGTCGGGTGATGAAGCTGGTTCCCTATGTCGGCGAGTCCCGGCCCGGTGAGCTGTTCGAGCGGCGCGAGCGCCGCTGGGTCCGAATCGGCGTCATCCGGCCTGAGCACAAGGCTGCGGGCATCGTCACCTGGATGGATGAGTAGCCGTGCGTGAGGTTCGTCGACCTGGAGAATTCATGAAGCGCGGACTCCTGCTGTTCGTCTGCCTGCTGCTGCCCGCATGCGCGCTCTTCCAGCGTCCGTACCGGCCGCCGCATGCGTCCCCTGAGGAAGCGGCGCGAGTGGAGTTCCCGCTCGACCTGCCACCGGACACGCGGACGACCCTGTCGGGGGAGCTGGTGACGGCCATGCAGCTCGCGCTCGATGACTTCCTCCCGTTGGACGTGAAGCCCCACGACGGCGCGACCGAGGTGGAGCGCTGTCTCTACCGGCGCGAATCGTATGAGGTGATTGCGTCCCCCGGCCCCGAAGGCGTCACATTCGTCCGTGTGACATTGCGCCCGGATGTCTGTGAAAAGCAGAACATCATCATGGACATGGAAGCGACCTACGCCATCGACGTCGCGGGACGCCGTATCCTCGCGCGGCAGCGGTAATGTCGGCCTGCACGGTGCTTCCGCGGGGCGGGGTGTCTGGCACTCCACAGCGAGGTGAGGGGTTGTCCCCGCATGGCGCTGGAAGCAGACGTCAAACATGCACTCCAGGTACAGCTTGTCGTCATCGTCACGGCTCGTCAGTCTGAGACGACCATGGCCCTTCGACTTCAGCTCGCTCCCCGGGCACTCCGGACCCTGGCGGGATGTTCGACATCGGTGCGAGAGAAGCTCCAGTGTGAGCTGGGCGCTCTCGCCGCGGGCCTTCCGCTCGACGGGCCCTTGATGTCGGACCAGGGTGGGTTGGTGGTGCTCGACTCGGGTTTTCGCGTCCGCTACCAGCTCGACCTGGGACGCGGCTTGTTACGGCTGACACACGTGGCCGCGCCATCGTTGCCACAGCCCTGGCCCGAGGTGCCACCGGCCGACCGGTAGGCCGCGCGGGGACTACGCCTCCTGGGGAGATTCGTTCCGCGGCAGGCGGACGATGGCGCAGGTGCCGCCGCCCTCGCGGGCGGTGAGGTGGATGGTGCCACCCTGCCGGGTGACGATTTCCCGGCTCAGGTAGAGCCCTACGCCCAGGCCCTCCACGCGGCTGATGGTGGACAGCGTGCTTCCCCGAAGCGCGCGGGTGAACAGCTCCTCGCCGCCGCGCGGCCCCAGGCCCACGCCCCGGTCCTTTACTTCCAGCAGCGCGTCACCGCCCTCGCGCCGGAGCACCACCTCCACCGGTCCGCCTTCGGGGCTGTAACGGATGGCGTTGTCCACCAGGTTGTAGACGACCTGCTCCAGCCGGGGCTCGTCCCACCAGCCGTCCACCGGCTCCAATGACAGCTTCAGTTGGTGCTGGGGCGCGGAGGTCGCGCGCCGCTCCGCCACCCGCCGCACCAGCGTGGACAGCTCCAACGGCACCTGCGCCAGCGACAACCGGCCGGTGGAAAGCTCGGACACGTCCAGCAACTGGTTGGCCAGCCGCGCCAGCCGGTCAACCTGCCGGTCCAAAAGGACCAGGTCCTGCTGACGCACCGTCTCCGGCCGCAGCCGCTGCAGGCGCAGCTTGAGGGTGGCCAGCGGGGTCTTCAGCTCGTGGCTGGCGATGGAGAAGAAGGCCACCTTGGCCTGGCTGGCGCGCTCCACCTCCTCCAGGTGACGCTGAAGCCGGGAGGCCATCTCGTCAAAGGCCAGGCCCAGCTTCTCCACTTCCAGGGCGCCCGGAGGGTGAAGCGTGCCGAAGGCGCGCACGTCACGTTCGCCCGCGGCCATGCGACCCGCGGCCTGGGCCACGGCCTCCACGGGCTTGGAGAGCATGCGTGTCAGCAGGCGGGTGATGGGGATGGCCAGCACCAAGGTCAGCGCCAGCGTGGCGAGCAGCGCGCGGTAGGTCCCCACGACGCTGAAGTCCATGAAGCGCATCGGGTGCTCCACCACGATGCGCCAGCCCGGCTTGAGCAGGGGCGCGGTGGCCACGTGCCGCGCTGACAACGTCCGCCGCAGCGTGGGGGCCTGGGGCTCGGTGTCGTAGGCGCCGGCCCCTGTGGCGGGCAGCTTCGCCAGCACCTCGCCCAGCTGCGTGCCGCTCAGGGACGCGGGCTCCGGTTCCGACGCCGAGCCGGTGTCGAAGGCCACCGTGCCAGATGGGTCCACCAGCAGCGCGCGCTGGCCCGGGGCCAGTTGCTCCTGCGCCACGGCTCGCATCCGGGGCAGGTTGATGGCCAGCGACGTGAAGCCCTCGAAACGCTGCTGCCGCAGCAGCGGGGCGATGGCGACCATGACGGGGCCCGTCACCGTGGCGCGGCCCGCGAACACGCCGCTCACCAGGGGCGCGCGCGTGCGGCGCACGTCCTGGAAGTAGGCGCGGTCCGCGAAGTTGGAGCCCGCCACCGGCTGGGCGGCCACGCCCAGCGGCGGCCAGATGGCCACCAGGCTGCCGTCGCTGTCGCCTACGGCGCAGTTGAGTGAGAACGCGGAGTGATACACCCAGTCCCGCAGCAGCGGCTCCAACTGCGACTGGGGCGGGCGCTCACCTTCGCGCTCCCACAAGTTCACGACGACGCTCGCCAGCAAGGCCGTCTGAGATTGCGCGGCGGACAGCTCGGCGTCCACCGTCTCCGCCAGCAGGTGGGCGGTGGAGAGGCCCCGGTCGTCCAGGCGGCGCCGCTCGGCGGCATAGCGGGCCCGGCCCTCCAGCGTTCCCACCATCAGCAACGGCAGCGCCAGCGCCACCAGCAGCGCCGAGCTCACCGCCGATGACAGCGTGAAGGTGCGCAGCGCGGGCGGCAGCAGCGGCCTGAGCCGGGCGCGCGCCACGGGCGTCATCAACACCACCTGCGTCAGCAGCGCTGGCACCAGGCTGTTGAGGGCCTGCTTGAGGGCGATGGCGAACGTGCTGGAGGGCGTGACGTCCACGCCCAGGTGGTAGCTGACGACGAGGTAGGGGATGCCTCCCAGCCAGTAGAGGCCGTCCGCCTGGAGCGGCCAGTAGCGCCGGGTGAGCGCGCCCAGCGTGATGCCCTCCATCGTCGCCCCAATCATCGCCCAGGGATGGCCCCAGGCCTGGACGGTGACGGACGTGGCGATGCCGGCGGCCAGCCCCGCGCCCCAGGGCCCCAGCAGCGGGGCCGCGGGGATGACGAGGAAGAAGCCCAGGAGGATTTCGAAGCCTGGGATGAGCTCCACGGGAAAACGGTTGAGCGCATGGCCCAACAGCCCCACCCCCAGCGCCCAGGCCAACCGTGCGCGCCCGCTCATGTCGAAGGGACCCTAACAGCGTCACCCATGGCGGCCTCCAGCGCTGTTTTGGAGGAGTGTCGGCGGCACGCACTCCGGCCGTGCGAGGCGGCCGCGCGGTTTTGAACATTTCCGCTGCCGGGCACTCGGCGCGCTTTCCGGTTGTCCCCAGCCGTCATGCGCCCTACATCCGCCAGACCGTGCCCATCCTCCTGGCCGAATTCCTTCTTCAGCAGCGGGAGTCCATCATGTCGGCGTGGGAGGTGGAGGTGCGCCGCATCCCCGCGGCCCAGGCCCTGCCTCGGCTCGCGCTGCGGGATGGGCTCCCCCGGCTGCTGGAGGTCGTCGCCACGCTGATGCGCCGCGGCGCGCCCGGAAGCGTGGAGGCGGGCCTGGGGGAGATTCCGGACCGGCACGCCATCGAACGGCTGGGCGAGGGCTTCGACCTGCGGCAGGTGGTGACGGAGTACCGGCTGCTGCGCGCGTGTGTGCTGCGCTTGTGGACCCGCCGGGAGAACGCCACCCACCGCCCGGAGGCGGAGCTCGTCTTCCACGAGGCCATGGATGAGGCGGTGGCGGCCTCCGTCAGCCGGTACTCGCTGGCGCGCGAGCGCACGTTGCAGGCGCTGGACCGCATCAGCACCGCGGCCCTGGGCAGCGCCGACGCCGCGGGGCTGCTGCCGCGCCTCCTCCAGGTGCTGCGTGAAACCGTGGCCGTGGTGGACGTGGCGGCCGTCCTGCTGCTGGAGGACAACGCGCTGCGGGTGGAGAGCGTGGTGGGCAACGGGATGGCGGTGGGAGACGTGGTGCCCGTGGGCGAGGGCTTCACGGGCACCATCGCGGCCACGCGCCAGCCGCTGTTCGTTCACGAGGCCCGCTCGGACAGCCGGGTGAGCGAGCCGTCCCTGCGTGACGCGGACCTGTCCGCGCTGCTCGGCGTGCCCCTGCTATTGGGCGAGCAGCTCCTGGGCGTGGTGCTGATGGGCAGCCGGACCACGCGCGAGCTGTCGGACGAGGACCAGTTCCTGTTCCGGGCCATGGCGGCGCGCACCACCGCGCTGCTCTTGCAGGCCCAGGCCCATGCCCGTGAGCGCGAGGCGCGCGCCGAGGCGGAGGCGTCGCTGGAGCGCTTGCAGCAGAGCGAAGCGGGCCTGCGGCGCTGGGAGCAGGTCTTCAAGCGCCTGGGCGTGGGCGTGGCCGTGGTGGACGCGGCGGATGAGCGGCTGCGCGAGGTGAACCCCGCCTTCGCGCGCATGCATGGCTTCACCCCGGAGGAGCTGACGGGGCGGCGCCTGGAGGACACCTTCGCGCCGGAAGCGCGGGGCGTGCTGCCGCGGCACGCGGCGGCCGCGAACTCCAAGCCGTCTCACGAATACGAGTCGCTCCACCTCCGGAAGGACGGCACCCGCTTCCCCGCCTTCACGCACATCACCGCCTTCAAGGACGCGGCCGGCCGCGTGGAGCAGCGGGTGGCCACCGTGGTGGACATCACCCAACGCCGGGCCATGGAGATGGACCGGCAGCGGCTGCTGAGCGCCATCGAGGCCGAGCGCGCGCGGCTGGCGTCGGTGCTGGACCAGATGCCCGCGGGCGTGTTCATCGCGGACGCGCCGTCGGGACGGCTGGTGATGGCCAGCCGGCAGGTGGAGGTCATCACCGGCAGGCCCTTCCAGCCCTCCGCGTCCATGCAGGACTACCTGCAGGACTACGGTGTGTCGCTGCATCCGGACGGGAAGCCCTATTCCCTGGAGGCGCTGCCGCTGGCGCGCAGCCTCCGTCACGGCGAGGTGGTGCAGGGCGAGGAGATGCTCATCCCCCGCGAGGACGGGCAGTACGTCACCGTGCTCCTGTCCAGCTCCCCCATCCTGGACCGGGATGGCACCATCATCGCGGCGGTGGCCACCATGGTGGATGTCTCCGAGCGGCGCCGCGCCCAGGAGGCCTCCCTCCAGGCGGCGCGCTTCGGCGAGCGGCTGATTGCCATTGTCAGCCATGACCTGCGCAACCCGCTCAATGCCATCCAGCTCTCCGCCACGCAGCTCTTGCACAGCGAGGCGCTGCCGGAGCGCGAGCGGCGGCTGGTGACGCGCATCGCCCGCTCCGGCGACCGGATGAAGCGCATGATTTCGGAGCTGCTCGACTTCACCCGGGGGCGGCTGGGCGGCGGCATTCCCATCCAACGCGCGGCGAATGACTTGCGCGCGGTGGTCCGGCTGGGCGTGGAGGAGCTGGAGGCGGCGTGGCCGGAGCGCAAGCTGACGCTGCGGGTGGAGCCCGGGCGCTACGAAGGGGAGTGGGACGGGGACCGGCTGCTCCAGGTGGTCAGCAACCTGGGCGGCAACGCGCTCCAGTACAGCCCCGCCGACGCGCCGGTGTCCTTCACGCTGTCGGACGGCGGGGAGTCGGTGGTGCTGGAGGTCCACAACCCCGGGGAGCCCATTCCCTCGGAGACGCTGCCGCGCCTCTTCGACCCCTTCCGCCGGGGGGCCATGGCCGGTGCCGGCGGCGGGAGCAGCAGCGGCCTGGGGCTGGGGCTCTACATCGTCGAGCAGGTGGTGAAGGGCCACGGCGGCCGCATCGAGGTGACCTCCACCGCGCAGGCGGGCACCACCTTCCGGGTGTCGCTGCCCCGCCTGCCGACGGACGCCTGACGCCCGCCCTCAGCTGGGGCTCACCACGCGCTCCAGGGTGGCGCGCAGCTCGAACAAATCCACGGGCTTGGGCACCGTGGCCCGGATGCCCTCGGGCAGGGGCTGCGAGCTCCCCGCGCCGGACACCACCACCACCGGCAGGGTGCTCAGCCGCGCGTCCTGGCGCACGTGACGCATCAGCTCCCAGCCGCTCATCACCGGCATCATCAAGTCCAGGAGCACCGCGTCCGGCAGCGGCGGCCGGCTCAGGCGCTCCCATGCGGAGAGTCCGTTGCCCGCCGTCTCCACGGTGAAGCCCTCCAGGGTGAGGAACTCCTCCAACAGCTCCCGGCTGTCGGCATGGTCTTCCACGAGGAGGACGAGGCTGGGCGTGGACATGAGGCCGTAGCCTTGTACTGAAGTCCAATGTCCGCCAGGGCCCCCCGGTCATCCGTCCGCCCGTGGACGCCCAAGGTGTCCACCGCGTCACGATGCGGCAGATGGCGGCTCTGTCGGCTATTTCTAGACTGCGTCTGTTTTGACTCCTGGGGTGTTGGATACACAGCCACGTGTTTCGGGGTGGCGTGTTTCAGCGTCATGAATGACACCCTGGGGTGTCAGAGATACGTCGCCGTGTGTCTGGAATGTCAAGAGTTGAGGCGCGGGTGTCATTGACTACCCTGGCGAAAGGCGGGGGAATACAGGAGGATGGAAATAATTGTCCCCACATGCACTGGGAGTCCGTGGTATCCGGGGAAACAACTCGACATAAAAGAGTTGCCTCGGTGAGAGGCATTACCCCCACCTGCAGAGCAGGCATGCTCCCGGCATGCCAGGAGTCAGACAAACATGTCACGGAATCACGGCGTCCCCGCGCTCACTGCGTTGTTTCTTCTGACGGGCTGTGAGGGCACTGTCCCCCAGGAGACTCCGGCCAACGTCGACACGATGGCGGTTCAGCGTCAGGCGGGCATCGAGACGGGCCTGGACCTGAGCGTGGTGGACCTGGTGGCCTCGTGCGAGGCCACGGCGCTGACCCTCTCCGCGGGCATCAAGAACGAGGCATCCTCTGGCATCGCGGGCTCCACCGCGGCCGTCTACGCGGGGACGCCGGGCGCGGGCGGCGTGCGCCTGGGCACGCTCAGCGTGCCCTTCCTGGTCGGCGGTGAGACGTACCCCTTCTCGCTGTCGTTCACGGTGCCGGAGGGCACCACGAAGGTGGTCGTCGTCGCTGACGAGGACAACGCCTTCCCGGAGGACGACGAGGAGAACAACTTCGCCTCCATCGACTTTGAAATCCCCTGTGCCACCAACCAGGGGCCGGTGGCGAGCTGCCAGGACGTCACCGTCGTCGCGAACGAGTCGTGCCAGGGCGTTGCGAGCATCGACAACGGCTCCTTCGACCCGGACAACTTCCCGGGGCCCTTCTCCACGGCGCAGCTCCCCGCGGGCCCGTTCGGCCTGGGCACCACGGCCGTGCAGCTCCAGGTCTCCGACGGTCTGCTCACCAATACGTGCTCGGCGAACGTGACGGTCGTCGACACCAGCGCCCCCACGCCGGGCGCCAACCAGGGCCTGGTGGTCCAGCCGACCATCGGCTCGGACTACGTGCTGGTGTCCCTGGCGGACTGCGCGGCGCCGGCCGTCGACAACTGCGGTGGCACGCTGGACCTGGATGAGTCGGCCACCATCATCCGCGTCACCTCCGACGAGTCCAACGACGCCCTGTCCCTGCTGCGGCTGCTGGCGTGCGACGACATCAAGCTGAGCCCGGACCGCAAGTCCGCGCTGGTCCGCGCCGAGTCGGCGCTGCTGGGCAACGGCCGCGTCTACAACTTCACCTACGCCGTGCAGGATGCGTCCGGCAACAGCGCCATCGGGACCTGCGACGTGAAGGTGCCCGCGCTGCTGGCCAACCCCGCCATCGATTCGGGCGTGGTGTACTGCCAGGGTGACGGCTGCCCCCGGGGCTCGCAGTTCCCCGGCCTGCTCTGCTCGCTGCTGTGAAGCGCCGCCCCGTCCCCGCCTGACGCGGGGCGGGGCTTTCATCCGCCGCCGGTGGCCCTGAAGCAACGGGCCTTCGGCGGCGGCTTCGTTTCAACGCCAGGACAGCGCGTACTCCGTGTCGAGCAGGCCCAGCTCGCGCCCCTGCACCACGATGTCGCGCGCGCCCACCGCCTCCAGGGCCGCGCGCAGCACGCCCTCGTGGTAGGCGGGCGGCATGAAGTCCCGCTTCATGACGAAGCGGCCGCTGCGGGGCCCCGTCCACACCATGCTCCGCTCGCCGTAGCTCACCGCGGCGAGGAACCCGGTGGGAAGCTGGCCGAGCAGCAGGCGCGGCTCGTCATAGGCAAGCATCAGCATGGTGCGGCCCGCGACGGACTCCAGGAAGTCGTGCGCGGCCTTCTGCCCCATGACGCGATGGGCGGCCGCCGTGTCGCCACAGTGCTCGGCGAGCAGGCTGGCGGCCTGGAAGGCCAGCGGCAGGAACTGGGTGATGGGATAGCTGAAGAAGTCGACGTAGCGCTTCTCCGGCAGGGATTGGCGGCATGCCTGCTCCATGCCGGAGCCGCCAATGCGCCGCACCGTGTCCAGGATGCCCCGGAAGAACATGCCGCGCGCGGTGTCCTCGGCCGTGGCGAGCGCGCAGCGCTGCCTCAGCTCGCGCAGGGCGTCCCCTCCCAGGGGCTGTGGCGGCACGGGTTCCCGCAGGCGCTGCGGGGGCAATCTCAATTCCATTGTCGAGGGACTCCAGACGAAAAGGGGGCGGCGTCAGGCCGAAGCCAGACTCGCTGTGCTCCAAGGTGGATGCCGGCCCCCACATGGGCGGCGTGAACCTGGCCGCTCATGCCCAAACCCACGCGTCTGGCGGGGAGCCCCGGATGAAGGGGCTGCACAGGCAGGTCGCGGAAGTGTTGCCGTAATGATGCACATTGCATGGAGTGGTTTCGCGAGGCAACCCTGCTCGTCGAATTTCGATGAAGGGATTGGCCCCGCCAGCAAAGACAGACATGGCGTCCAGGGCAGGATGGACCCGGTGCGCCGAGGCCGCCGGGGCCTGGCTGCCCGGACGCCTGCTCAGCACGAGGCCGAGCCTCCGGCGCCTGCTCGTGTGGTGCCGGGTGGGATGGTTTTCGCGGAGGGTGCGGGGCGGGGACTACCTTCCATATCGGTATTTCGCCTGAGGACGTGGTGGGTTATAAGTCACTGGAAAACTCGTGACCGAGCGCGGCCTGTTCCCGGGCAGGACGTGGGCTCGGCCCGTACTCACAAGGTTGACGCAGTGAAGACCCACCTTGAAGGTCCCGCTTCTCCCCGCAAGCGGCCCCGGTCCCCGCCCCGCAGCCCGGCGGATCGCGCCAGGAAGTCGCGCGAGCAACTGGAGAGCCGTCTGGCGGAGAATGTGGGCGAGGCAGCGCGGGGGGCTCGGCTGCGCGCGGGGCTCACGCAGGCGGATGTCGCGGAGCGTGTGGGCATCGCGGCGGAAGTCTATGGGCGCATGGAGCGGGGGAAGATGATGCCCAGCGTGCCCACCCTGTTCCGCCTGTGTCTGGCGCTGCGGTTGTCGGCGGACGTCGGGCTGGGGCTCGCCACGGCGGCCAGTGTCGGCGCCGCGCTCTGGGAAGGGGACTCCGGGCACCGGGACCAGCTGCCGGAGATGCGGAAGGTGCTCCGGTCGCTGCGGCGCATGTCCCGAAGCCAGCTCAACCTGATGCACCAGGTCGCGGCCGCCCTCCTTCCGGAGCGGTAGGCCGGGTTCTCGTCGCTTGGGGCCGCCGGCTTGGAGCGGCGGGCCGCCATCCCTGTGCTTCGATGTCTGTGCTGGTGTGCCGAAAGGTGAAGGCCGCTACCAGCGGGAGGTGATGCCCTGACCGCGTGGCAACCAGCGGCGCCGGCCCGTTGACGATGGACGGCTGCGGCGGCGGTCAGGTCCAGGATGAGGGCGACGGTGGCACTCAGGCTCACGTTGCCCGCCACGTCCACCGTGACAGCGGTGAGCAGGTGGGGACCTGCGGAGCGCAGCGGCAGCGGCAGGCTCCAGATGCCCTGGGCGTCCGCGTTCGCCGTGCCTTCGAGGTGCCCGTCCACCAGCACGCGCACCGTGGCGCCGGGCTCGGCCGTGCCGCTCACGTGGTCCAGCAGCGACACCGACACATTGACAGCCGGCGAGGTGATGACGGGCGCGTCGGGAAGCACGGCGTCGACGCGCCACGTGTGACGGGCGGTGGCGGTGTTGCCGGCCAGGTCCGTGGCGGTGACGGTGAGGGTGTGCGTGCCATCCGGCAGCGTCAGTCTGACGAAGGGCGAGATGCAGGGCAGCGCGAGCCCGCCGTCCACCGGGCGGGTGAAGGTGGAGGGCTCCGACGCGGTGAACGTGAAGGTGCCCACCGGCAGGGCGCTTACCGCGGGCGGCGTGGACGTCAGGGGGACGGTGGGCGCCGCGCAGTCCACGGTCCACGTGTACACGGGCGGCGTCGTGTCCGACAGCAGGCCCAGCAAGTCCCGCGAGCGCACCTGCATCCGGTGCGTTCCCTCGACCAGGCCAGAGACGGTGTGGGGTGGGGTGCAGTGGGTGGGCGCGCCGTCTGGCGAGCAGCGCGGTGGACGCGAAGGTGAACGTGGCCGAGTCGACGCGCGTCCGCGTGGGGGTCCGGTGAGGATGCCCGTGGACGGGCCGAGCGCGAGCACGCTGACCTCCACGCTGGTGTTGCCGTTGCCGACGCTCGCCGTGGCGCTGATGACGTGCATGCCGTCGGCGAGTGCCTTGGACACCGGCAGCACGCAGACCCACAGGCCCAGCACGTCCGCCGTCGCCAGGCAGACAGCGCGGCCGTCCACCGACAGCGCCACCTGGGCTCCGGCGGCGACGGTGCCGGTAATCAAGGGCAGGCGCGTGGTCAGCGTCAGGCCGCTGCGCGGGGAGTGGGTCGTGGCTGGCGACCGCGGGACCTAAAGGCAATGCAGTAAGTGCATCTTTAGAAGCCCACTGTGACAGGTTGCTGGGCAAAAGGCTGTGATTGTCATCGAGTTGTTTTCAGGCGCGGAAATGCGAGACGCACCGTGGATGCGCGCGCTCTGGGAGTAGGGCCGAGCGTCTCACCCTTGGCGCTTGTCACTCCGCCGGCTCCCTGGCCTCATGGGGCTGGGGTGCGCCGCACCTCATGGGTGAGGGGAATGAACCGCGGACCCTGGTGGAACACAGCCTGGCTCGCAGCACGCACGGCGGCCGTCGGGGTGGCGCTGCTCGTGCCCTTGCTGGCCGCGCATGCACAGGACGCGGGGACGCCGGCCGGTGAGGACGCCGGGGCGCCCGCCGAGGTGGCGCTGCAACGCTCGGACGCGGGGTGGATGGTCGGCGTGGACGCGCCCGTGGCCGGTGATGCGGGCGTGACGCAGCCCGCCTTCCTCCCACCCACGCTGGTGGTGGACTCGCCCGCTCCCTATCCACCGGGGCTGGCGTCCGAGGGCGTGACAGGCGTGGTGCAGTTGGAGGTGTTGATTGACGCCGCCGGAGAGGTGGAGTCCGCCACGCTGACGCGGGGCCTGCATCCCCTGTTGGACCGGGCGGCGTTGCACGCGGCGCCGTCGCTGCGCTTCCAGCCCGCCACCCTGGACGGCCTGCCGGTGGCCGTGCGCATCCTCTTCGAGTACCGCTTCGAGGCGCCCGCGCTCGCGGTGGCCGAAAGCCCCACGTCCCTGGCGCCCGTCACCTTGAAGGGCCTGGTGCGCACCAAGGGCAACCGCCGGCCGCTGGTGGGCGCCACGCTCATCTCGGACGCGCTGCCGGACGCGCCGGTGCAGACGGACGTGGAGGGCCGCTTCGAGGCGCGCTGGCCCGCGGGCGTCCACCCGGTGCGCGTCACCGCGCCCGGCCACAAGCCCGCCGTCTTCCGCGAGGGACTGAAGGCGAACGAGGCGCTGGAGGTGGTGTACGGGCTGGAGCCGCTCATCATCAATCCGTATGAGACGGTGGTCCGTGGGGACCGCGAGCGCACGGAGGTGAGCCGCGTCACGCTGCACGACGCGGAGCTGCGCGAGGTGCCCGGCACCATGGGGGACCCGTTCCGCGTGGTGATGCTGCTGCCCGGCGTGGGCAGCATGGTGTCCGGTGTGGCCTACCCGGTGGTGCGAGGCAGCCAGCCCGCGGCCACGGGCTACTTCCTGGACGGCATCCGCGTCCCCATCCTCTTCCACCTGTTCCTCGGGCCGGCCGTCATCCACCCGGACTTCATCGACGCCATCGACTTCTATCCGGGCTCACCGCCGCCCCGGTACGGGCGGCTGATGGGCGGCGCCATCGACGGGCGTCTCAGCCGTCCGCGGGATGACCGCGTCCATGGCAGCGCCTACGCGGACCTCATCAACGCCGGGTTCTTCATCGAGACGCCGTTCAAGGACACGGGCACCAATGTCAGCCTGGCCGGCCGCTATTCCTATACGCCCTGGCTCATCGCCCTGGCGGCCAACCAGCTGCAGGCGCCACCCCCTCCCGGGCGGGAGAACCCCAAGGTGGTGCTGGACTTCTGGGATTATCAGGGCCGGGTGGAGCAGCGGCTGGGCGAGGGCACGCTGCGCCTGTTTGCCTTTGGCTCGTCGGACACCTTCGGCTCGGAGGCCCAGGACGCGCTGGGCGACACCGCGCTGCAGTCCATCGTGTTCCACCGCGTGGACCTGCGTCACCGGCACCCGATTGGCCCCGGCGAGCTGGAGGTGGGCGGGACGTGGGGCCTGGACCGCTTCGCCATCGTCAGCCGCAGTCCGCCCAACGAGGCCACTGAAGTCCACATCGACCAGGGACACTGGTCCGCGCGCCTGGGCTACACCGCCACGCTGTCTCCCAGCGCCACGCTGCGCGTTGGCGCGGACGTGGAGCACAAGCGCGCCATCGTCGAGCTGCTCCAGCAGGAGGGAGGCCCCGACGTGGACCAGGATGTGGCGCCGGTGGCGCTGGGGACCTTCATGGGCGCGTGGACGGAGCTGGTGTGGCAGCCTCATGAGAAGTGGGCGGTGGTGCCGGGGCTGCGCGTGGACAGCTACCACCTGTCGCCCCGCATCGACCGGCGGGCGCTGGAGCCGCGCATCACCGTGCGGCACAAGGTATCGGAGGCGCTCACGCTCAAGGGTGGCGCCGGCCTCTTCCATCAGCCGCCCACCACGCTCATCAGCCTGCCCGTGGTGGACGTGGGGAGCCTGCTGCTGGGGCTCCAGCAAGGGGTGCAGCTCTCCGCGGGCGCCGAATGGAAGGCGTTGCGCGGCCTGGAGGTGGGGCTGGACGTCTATCTCAACCCCATGCTGCGGACCATCGAGCTGACGCCCTTCTCCGACGAGGGCATGGTGGACGGCGATGACCCACCGGACGACGCCCCGCCGGACACCGGCACGCCCGGCGGTCTGCGCCGCGGCATGCAGTTGGGCGATGGCGGCATCCCCGACCGCTCGGACATCGACTTCCCGGACTTCCGCGGCCACGGCATGGCCTACGGCGTGGAGTTCCTGCTGCGTCATCCGCTGGGCGACAACTGGTTCGGCTGGCTGTCGTATTCGCTCCAGCGCAGCACGCGCCGCACGCGCTTCTATCGCTACGACGCGGAGGGGCACCGGGTGGGCGAGGCGGAGGCGGACCTGCCCTTCACCTTCGACCAGACGCACATCCTCAACCTGGTGCTCAGCTACAAGTTCTCCAACAACGTCACGTTGGGGGGCGTGCTCCACTTCAACACCGGGCGCCCCGAGTACGGCAGCCTGGGGTCGCAGACGCACCGCGAGGGCGAGGACGCCTCGGGCCGGCCTTCATGGGTCAGGTCGGACCGAGATCGCGTGGACCGGTTGCCGGCCTTCCTCCGCTTCGACGTGCGGCTGTCCAAGTCGTGGGTCTACGACACCTTCAGCCTGGAGGCGTACCTGGACATGCTCAACGTCACCCTCCGCCGGGAGACGCTGGGGTTCGAGTACGAGGGCGGCAACGGCTTTCCGCTGCGCAAGGACGCGGTGGGGCTGCCCATCGCCCTACCCATCCTGGGCGTGAAGGGTCGCTATTGAGCACGACGACTGATGGATAGCGCACGCTTCGCGCGGTGCATCCGTCTTGGCCTGGGCACGCTGACGCGCCACGCGGTGTAATCCTGCGCCGCCAGCAGTTTCAGGAGCCGGTCCGCTCCTGGGGCCCGGGCCGCCGGGCCGAGTTCCTGACCACCGCACACCAGGTGACTTCTTCATGTCGCAGGACGGGATTCCGACGATGTTGCCGTTTCAGCGCGGGGGAATCCCCTTCAGCCGGGAGGCCACCGCGGCGAGCCGACTGGCGCTGACGCATCTGCGGCTCTTGGACGAGGACGCTCACCGTCAGGTGAAGGCGGGCTCGGATGCACCGGCCGTATTGTTGGTCGATGACCATGTGTCCAACCTGGTGTCGCTGGAGGCCATCCTCGAGCCGCTGGGCGTGCGCATGGACAAGGCGTGCTCGGGTGAGCAGGCCCTGCGCTTCCTCCTGCGCGAGGACTACGCCGTCATCCTGCTGGATGTGCGGATGGCGGGGCTGAGCGGCTTCGAGACGGCGGCGCTCATCAAACAGCGTGAGCGCACGCGCAACGTCCCCATCATCTTCCTCACCGCCTACGGCCGCGACGACGCGGAGCTCGTCACCGGCTACGCCACCGGCGCGGTGGACTTCCTCCAGAAGCCCTTCCCGCCGGAGGTGCTGCGCTCGAAGGTCTCCGTCTTCGTGGAGCTGTTCCGAGCGCAGCAGCAGGTGCGGCGCCAGTCGGAGCTGCTGCGGCAGAAGGAGGCGGAGGCCCGGGACGCCGCGCTTCGGGCCGCGGGCTATATCGACCGGTTGCGGGACTTCGCCGCGCGGCTGTCGGAGGCGGCCACCGTGCCGCAGGTGTGCCGCGCGCTCTTCGAACAGGGGCTGGTGGCCGCGGGCGCGAAGGCGGGCTCGGTCAACCTGCTGGACGCGGCGGGTGAGGCGCTGGAGGTGGTGGATGCCATTGGCTATCCGGAGAGCGTGCTGAGCCGGTGGCGGCGCATCCCGATGTCCATGTCCATGCCGCTGGTGGAGGCGCTGCGGGAGCAGCAGGCCATCTGGGTGGGCTCGCCGGAGGAGTGGGGCGCGCGCTACCCCGGCCTGGACGCGCGAATGCTTCAAGAGGCGGCGCTCGCGCTGCCCTTGATGGTGAAGGGGCGGGCGCTGGGCGCCATTGGCCTGTCCTTCGCGCGGCCGCGCACCTTCACGGAGATGGACCGGGCCTTCTTCACCGCGCTGGCGCACGCGTGCGCGCAGGCGCTGGACCGGGTGCACCTGACGGCGGAGGAGCGCAGGGCCCATGCCCAGGCCCGGGCCGCCGCCGCCCGCTTGCAGATGCTCACCGAGGCGTCCGACGCCTTCGACGCGACGAACCGTGACCTGTCGGTGCTGCTGGACACCATCGCGCTCCAGGTGTCGCGCTTCCTGGGGGACGCGTGCACGCTGTGCCTGCTGTCCGACGACGGGGCGCGGCTGGAGGTGGCGGCCAGCCACGCCGGTGAGGGTGGGGCGCCGCTGCTGCCCGGCGAGGCCTTGAGCGACTTCGTGCTCCAGAGCGGGCGGCCGCTGCGGGTCCCCGAGCTGTCACCGGAGCAGCGGCGGGAGCTGGGACAGGGCGAGGCGCTGCGCGGCCTGCTGTGCGTGCCGCTGCGCGCCCAGGGCCGCGTGGTGGGGACGTTGTCGGTGGGACGCACCGGCGCGGGAGGCCGCGGCTTCACCCTGGAGGACCAGGAGCTGGTGGAGGAGCTGGCGGCGAAGGCGGCGCTCTCCATCGAGAACGCGCGCCTGTTCGCGGAGCAGCAGCGCTCGCAAGAGGAGCTGCGCCGCCGCGCTGAGTTCGAACAGCAACTGGTGGGTATCGTCTCCCATGACTTGCGCAACCCGCTGGCGGCCATCTCCATGTCGGCGGGGCTGCTGGAGAAGAAGGGCGAGCTGACGGATTCGCAGAAGCGCATGGTGTGGCGCATCGGGCAGGCCACCGAGCGCGCGGCCCGGATGATTCGCGACCTGCTGGACTTCACCAAGGCGCGGCTGGGCGGCGGCATCGCGCTGCACCGCCAGACCACCGACCTGCGGGAGGTGGTGCACCAGGTGGTGGATGAGCTCCTGGTGGCCAACCCCGGCCGCCGCGTGGAGGTGGAGCTTCAGGACGAGGTCCGGGGTGAATGGGATTCGGACCGCATCGCCCAGGTGCTCACCAACCTGCTGGGCAACGCGCTGGCCTACAGCCCCACGGATGCCCCCGTGCGGGTGGGCACGCGGCTGGAGGGCGAGGCCGCGTTGTTGTCTGTCTTCAATGGCGGCGAGCCCATCCCCCGGGAGTTGCTGCCGCGCCTGTTCGAGCCGATGACGCGAGGGGCGCTCAAGGAAGGCCAGTCCACGCGCAGCATCGGCCTGGGGCTCTACATCGTGCAGGACATCGTGCGCGGCCACGGCGGCGGCGTGGAGGTGGTGTCCTCCGTGGAGCACGGCACCACCTTCACCGTGCGACTGCCGCGCGCCGTGGGCTGAGTCCTCCGCTCCGGGACGCCCTGGCTTTCCCGGTTGTCGCGCCACCAAGGTCCGCCCCCGGGCTGAGCGGGGGCGGACACCATGAGTGCATTGTCGGCAGCCGCGGTTCTCTTCTTGCTCAAGGCGGGAGGCGCGCAGCGCCCGCCACGTCCATCGACTTCATCTACTCCGTGGGGCCCTCCCCGCCGCCGGAGGCGAAGTACGTGGCATGTGACACGCCCGAGGCCAAGACGGTGGACCCCTGCGTGGCGGGCGGAACCTGGGCGGGGGTGTGGGCGAAGCCGGATGCGCCCGGGGACGTGCGCCGCGAGGACGGCGCGCTCGTCTACACGGAAGGCCTCCCGCGCATCCCGGGCTGCGACGAGGTCCGGTTCATGTGGAAGCCCGCCAGCGCCTCCGCGGCCGCGGAGGTGGAGCCGAAGAACGGAAGCATGAAGATGGGCAAGGGGACCCGAATCGCGCAACTGTCCCAGGGCAGCCGTTCCTTCGTGGTGACGCTGACGCAGAAGACGCTCCAGCTCCAGGTGAAGGAGGGCAAGGAGAAGCGCACCCTGGACCTGCGGCCGGTGCTCGGGGAGTCGTTGAAGGTGGCTGACTCCGTGATGCTCGGCGACGTGGGGGACATCAACGGCGACGGCGCGCCCGAGGCGATTGTCGCGCTCGACACCCGGGACGTCGTCTCGTACCTGGACAAGGCGGGGCCCTGCGGTCACTTCGCGGGTGAGGAGGGGCTGGGCGGGTAGTCGGCCACGCGCTGTCCGGCGTCCGCGCGGCGCGGTGTGAAACCGTGCGGCCACCGGGGCCTCCCGAACGTGAGCGGGGCGCACCCCGGGCCGTGAAACATGTTGGGTGCCGCGCCGGGTTGAATGAAGAACGGCGGCGTCCGCCCCGCATCCCAGGTGACGCGCGTGACGTCCACGCGAGGTGCGCGCGCCCGCGCCCTGGCCGTTCGCGCAGGGCCATTGCGGAAGGAGGACACCGGGGCGGAGACGCGTCCGCGGGACGCGCTGGCACTGGCGGAGAGTGAGCACTGAAGGCCGCGTCTGTACCGACGGACAAGTTCGCGCTCCTCCAGATTTGTCACTCTGGTTGCCGTGTGCGTTCCGCGACCGGGCGTCGAGCATCGGGGCTGGAGTCGTGCCGGGGGGATGTCGATGGGGGTGCGTCTGTCGTCGCCGTGGGGCTCCGCCTGGATGTGGACGCCGCATACGGGAAGCTCCACCTACTGCGTGCGCTTCGAGGTGATTCGAGGGACCGCGGGCGAGGTGCTCGATTTGCGCCAGGCCGCGCTCGATGCCTCCACGGACGCGGTGGGGTTGCCCGCCTGCGTGTCACGTTGGGCGCAGGAGGGCGTGCGCGGCCTGCGTCTGGAGGACTGCGTCCGTGTGTTGGTCACGGGCGAGCCGGTGTTCGCGGCGCTGCGCATCACCCATGAAGGCGGGGAGGCGCGCTTGCGCGCGGTGGGCATGGGCGTGCCGGATGGCTTCGTGCTCTGGCTGCAGCCCGACGATGGGGATGACGCCCAGGCCCTGCGCGAGGCGCTGGAGCACGAGCGCGAGGCCCGCAAGCGGGCGGAGGGCGCCCTGGAGCACGCGACGGTGCAACTGGCCCGCGAGGCCCTGGATGGCACCGCGCGCCACCTGGCCCTGGAGCGGCTGACGGAGGAGGCGGAGTTCCGCGAGCGGTTCATCGGCATCCTCGGGCATGACCTGCGCAACCCCCTGAACGCCATTGCCTTGTCCGCGCGAGCCATGCTCCAGCGCACGCTGCCGGTGGCCCAGCAGCAGCAGTGCGCCCAGCGCATCGAGGCGAGCGCGCGCGGATGGGGGCCATGATTTCCGACATCCTCGACCTCACGCGAGCGCGCCTCACGGGAGGCATTCCCCTGCACCTGGGGACCGTGAACCTGGCCACGGTGTGCCGGCTGGTGGTGGAGGAGCTGTCCGCCGTGCATCCGGACCGGCGCATCGCCCTGGAGGTGCAGGGCCTGTCCGAAGGTGTCTGGGACGCGGACCGGATGGCGCAGGTCCTCAGCAACCTGGTGGGCAACGCGCTGGAACACGGCGCCGAGGACGCGCCTGTCCGGTTGAGATGTATTGATGTCAACGGAGACCAGGTCCTGGAGGTCCACAACACCGGGGCGCCCATTCCGTCTCAACACCTTGAAACATTGTTCGACCCCTTTCGCCAGGTGGGCGCTCCGCGTGAGAAGGGCCACCGTCGCGGCGCTGGCGGCCTGGGGCTGGGGCTCTTCATCGTGAGGCAGCTCGTCCAGGCGCACGGGGGCGCTGTGTGCGTGTGCTCCTCCGCGGCAGATGGGACGACCTTCACGGTGAAGCTGCCGCGAGACGCGCGCCGGGTGCAGGTGCCCGCACCTCCGGGCGTGAGACGTCGCGTGTGACTGCAACGTTGGCGGCTGGGCGGAATGGGCGCTGAGCGTCAGCCGGCGCACGAACTACGTGTTTGCCGCATGACCGACGTGCGCGAACTGCCCGAGAGGGCACCTGTCACACGAGTGGAGAAGGACTACCGGTTGTCTTGGCCGCGAGAAACGCGGCTACCCCCAAAAACCGGAGGCCGCCATGTCTCACCACTCCACCCCGCAGACCTGTTCCAGCAGCAAGGTCACCTACACCGGACGCCGTTTCGCGCGCCGGTGGGAGCTGCTGCCAGCGTTGCTCCTTGTCGCCGCCGTGGGGTGTGGTCCGGCGGAGCAGGTGGACGCGGGCGATGAGCTCTTGAGCACCCAGTCGGACGGACTGGTGTCGTCCAATGGGCTGTCCACCAACGGCCTGTCGACGAACGGCCTGTCGACAAACGGCTTGTCGACGAATGGCCTGTCGACGAATGGCCTGTCGACGAATGGCCTGTCGACGAACGGCTTGTCGACGAATGGTTTCAGCACGTGGTTCAGCGCGGACCCCGTCAAGTCCGAGGAGGTGATGCGGTACATCGTGCGGTGCGCGCTCGCCACCGGGCAGTCGCTGGCGTACACGCATGCGGGCACCACGCACACCTGGGCGGGCTCCCTGGGGCTGGCGCCGGGCTGGGCGGGCGGCGCGCCGGCCACGCAGGCCGAGCAGCAGTTGGTGTCTGGCTGCCTGGCGGCGCACGTGAACAAGTACGGCGTGCACCTGAACATCTCCGTGCAGGGCCGGGACGCGCTGGGCAACGCCATTCCGACCACGGCCGAGGAGCTGCAGACGTATGGCCAGCCGGAGGCGGTCTTCTTCGGCAACCTCTTCAATGGCGAAGGGCTCTTCGCGGCCAACGACGCGCCCTACCTGGCCTACGACGAGAGCACGGTGCGCGCGTGCGGCCTGTCGTCGTGGAGCGGGGACCCGGAGTGCGCGACGGTCATCGCCCACGTGGGGGCTGCCCGGACGCATTGCCAGCAGGATGCCTTGCGGACGTACTACGCGCGCTGCACGTACAACGGCGTGACGTACCGGCCCATCACCACCCGCATCCGCCCGCAGGACATCTACAAGTGCGGTGACGGGACGTGCCAGCTCTCCGAGAGCTGCGGTACCAGCAACACGCCGGACAGCTGCGCTGCGGACTGTGGCGCCTGCTAGGCGCTGACGTCTTCGCGGCGCCCCCGTGCCGCGCGCAGTGGCGGCCTTCCTCCTACCCCTCGGGAGGATGCCGTGGAGTGCCAGCCTGTTCGAGCGCGGCGGTGGCCGCATCCAGGCTGAAGCGATGAGGCGTCCCCGGGCCTTCCCCGCATGCCCGGCCCTCTGAAGGTCTGTCAGCGAAGTGCATCCGCGTGTCAGCGGACCTCGACCGGGCGGAAGGTGACGCCGTCGAGCTCCAGTCGCCGTGCCGTGTCGACGAAGCGCTGCGTGGCCAGGATGATGGTGGGCCAGTCCGCGAGGCGGAAGATGTCCACGTTGGTGGGGAGGGAGGCTGCGTCGAGGATGTAGGGGGCGGGGAGGTCCATGTCATCGCGGCCACACTGCGTGCAGACAGGTGGTGGTGGCGTGGGCAGGCAGTCCCGGTGGAATCGGCCGTGCTGTTCCAGTTGGAGTTCGAAGAGCTCGGGTGGAGGCGTGCCGCGGGAGCTCAGGTTCATGCGGCACCCCTGGAGTCCGCGAACGCCGGCGCTCTGAAGTTGCTCGAGTGCCTCGCGGCGCAGGCAGAACGTCCACGGATTCTGAAGGTGCAGTTGTCCGAAGGTGCCTCGCGCTGTCCCTGTCAGCGGCCCGAAGGTCCCCCCGGGCATCAGGTGGACTCCGGGCGGCAACCAGGAGCGCAGTTGCTCGATGAGTCGGTTCAGCTCCTCCTGCGGCTCGGCGCGGGGCTCCCGGTACGAGGCGTGCTCGGGGAAGGCCGACAGGTCGATGCACGGATAATCAAGGCCGGTGGTGGCCCAGGTCGCGCCACAGTCCGCACAGTCCTTCAGCCCTGGGATCCACCATGGGTGGCTGGCGTTCAGCGCGCCTGTGAATCCCGCGGCTTTATCGGTCTCCAGACTGTAGACGCTCACTTGGTTCGCTCCGGCGCGGGTCAATACTTCCGTCGATAATACGGGCCTACAGGTCCGGTGAGTTCGAAGCGATAGATGAGTGCTCCCGCATGGCGGAAGATCTCCTCGCGTGAGGCTCTGCGCCCCGGCCCTTGGGTGAACTGCCGCCATGCTTCATTCCACAGCCCACCGGAGGGGCCATCGCTGTGAATGCGCCGGTGGATGTGCGTGGGGATGAGCATCGTGTAGTCGTGGATGTTGATACCGCGAACCGCGAACCACCCCGCGAGTTCGCTGGCTTGGGGAAACAGGTGGTGCTTCTGCATCCGTGGCGCGGGCAAGGCTGGCGGCGGCTGTAGTGGCGGACGCTCCGGGTACCAGCGGAACGTCATCACCGGCTCGGCGCCGCCGCGCAGCCAGGGGGCTCTGCGCCACCAACGTCCGGGCCTGGCCGGGCCCATGGGAAAGCCCGGCCGCATGGCAAGCACCTGCCCTGCGGCGGGCACGTCCCTGTCAACGGACGCGTCGTCGGGGCCGAGGCCATCCGCGTCGCGCACATCCTCGCAAGGGAAGAGGCCGCACAGTCCCTCCTCGCAGCCGAGCACCACGCAGGCATCGTCGCCAGGGGACTCACATGCTGCCGCGTCCACCGCGTCCCAGGTCTGCATCAGCGGCGTTCGGGATGCGCACGCCACGCCCAACCACAAGAGGAGCAGCGAGCACCACTGCAGGACACGAGGTCGCATGGGGGGCTCCAGCGGACGTCCTGCGTCCACATGGCACAAGAGAAGTGCGGAAGGTCAGGCGCCGCTTCGCTCAGAACCCCCTCTCACGCCAGGATGCGTGAGAGGGGGCTTGCCTGGTACGGCGCGGACTATCGCGCGCTCATCAGCTCAGCCGTTGGCTGGCAGGCCGCCGCCATGCCGGGCGTGCTGTGCTGCCGCGGCTCCACCGACGACAACTCCTCCTCTTCGGAAGGAGGCTGGGCGTCGGGCGTGCACGTGCCGAATTCGTAGTCGTTGAACCACTGCTCACAGGTGATGACCCGGCTTCCCCAGGGAATGGCACAGACGAGCCAGCAAGGCGGCGTATCCACACACTGCACGTCGCAATCCGGGGGCAGGGCCGAAGCGGACATCGGAGCGAGCGTGAGCGCAGCCGCGGCGCTAACGAACAGCATCTTCGAAAGCAGGTTCATGGTGTCTCCATGACGACGAGTAGCCAGCCCACGGTGCGTGTGCCGGCGCCATCCATTATCGAATCCACCCCGAAGAACCTCAAAAGCAGCAATGGCGGCATTTTCCAGTCCTCGCAAAGACATGCACTCCCTCGCCGACGCAGCGCGAAAAGATGACGCAACACGTTGGAAGTGTTTGGGAATCCAGGCGGCGCTCGCTGTTGACACTCCGCCAATAAGCACCCATCATCACCCTCACAGCAGCAACGGGGCACCCTCCATGACCTACCAGCACATCCGGTCCTCGGTGTCGGACCGGGTCGCCACATTCGAGCTGCACCGGCCCGAAGCGCGGAATGGTTTCACGGTGACCATGGCGGACGAGCTCGAGGCGGGGCTCGCCGCGGCCGACGTGGATGAGGACGTGCGCGTCGTCATCCTGACGGGGGCGGGCAAGGACTTCTGCGTGGGCGCGGACCTGAGCGGCCACTCGCTGGAGGTGACGAACACGGAGGTGCCCGAGGGCGCGTGGGTGGAGCCCGCCACCCGCGTGACGCGGCGGATGTTCGCCATGCGCAAGCCCGTCATCGCCGCCGTGCGGGGCGCCGCCGTGGGCGTGGGCTCCACGATGCTGCTGCCCGCGGACTTCCGCCTGGCCGCCAAGGACAGCCGCTTCGGCTTCGTCTTCAGCCGGCGCGGCATCTACCCGGAGGCGGGCTCGACCTGGTTCCTGCCCCGCATCGTCGGCATGGGCCGCGCGCTCGACTGGATGGTGAGCGGCCGGCTGATTCCCGCCGACGAGGCGCTGGGCGCGGGGCTGGTCCGCTCCCTCCATGAGCCGGACGCCGTGCTGGACGCCGCGAAGGCGCTGGCGCGTGAGCTGGTGGAGACCACGGCCCCCGTATCCGTGGCCGTCATCCGGCAAGCGCTCTACCAGATGAGCGCGCTGCCCTCCCCGGAGCCTGCCTTCCAACTGGACAGCCAGCTCATCGCGAGCCTGGGCCGGAGCGCGGACGCGCTAGAAGGGGTCATGGCCTTCATGCAGAAACGCCCGCCCCAGTTCACCCGGACCCTCGCGAATGACCTGCCCCCGTTCCTGCCGTGGCGGGAGGTGACGCGATGAGCTCGGCCGATGCCCCCCGCTGGAAGCGGTTGGAGCCCGACGCGCGCCGGGAGCAGATTCTCGAGTGCGCCATGCGGCTGTTCGGTGAGCGTCCCTACGCGGAGGTCTCCACCACGGACATCGCCCGCGAGGCGGGCGTGGCCCGGGGGCTGCTCAACCACTACTTCGGACAGAAGCGCGACCTCTACCTGAAGGTCGTGAAGAGGATGCTGCGCATGCCCGGACTGGAGGAGAAGGTGAGTGCGACCGGCACCTTGCGGCAACGGGTGGAGCGCAGTGTCGAGTGGTACCTCGACACCGTGGCCGCCCATGGCAAGACGTACGTGGCCGTCACGGGCGCGGGGAGCATCGCGGACCCGGAGGTGGAGCGCATCCTGGCCCAGGCCGACGACGTGGCCGCCGCGAAGACGCTCGAGTTCCTCGGCCTCAAGGTGGAGGTGGGGAGCGACGCGCGTCACCGCGCGATGATGCGCTCCTACGGCGGCATGGTGAAGTCCACCATCCGCGAGTGGATTCGCAGCGGGACGCTGTCACGCGAGGACGCGCACCTGCTGCTGAGCGAGTCGCTCATCACCATCATCCGAGACGTCTTCCCCCACCTCCACCAGCAGCCCGGACCGGCGTCGAAGCCAGGGCCCCGGAAGAGCAAGGACTCGTGATGAGCGCCTCCAAGCCACTGGCGGGACGAACGCTGCTGATGTCAGGGGGCAGCCGCGGCATCGGGTTGTCCATTGGCGTGGCCGCCGGGCGGCTGGGCGCCAACGTCGTGCTGCTGGCCAAGACAGGCACCCCCGACCCCCGGCTGCCTGGGACGGTGCACACGGCGGCGCAGGCCATCCAGGACGCGGGGGGCCAGGCGCTGGCGGTGGTGGGGGACGTGCGCGAGGAAGCGGACGTGCAGCGCGCCGTGGACGAGGCCGTGGCGCGCTTTGGCGGCATCGACTTCTGCGTGAACAACGCCAGCGCGCTGGCGCCGCTGAAGACGGAGGAGCTGCCGCTCAAGCGCTTCGATTTGATGCAGCAGATTCAGCTCCGGGGGACGTTCCTCCTCACGCGCGCCGCGCTTCCGCACCTGCGCCGCTCGCCGCATGCGCACATCCTGTCGCTCTCTCCGCCCATCAACCTGGCGCCGCGCTGGATGGGCATGCACCCGGCGTACACGCTGGCGAAGTATGGGATGACGCTGCTCACGCTCGGTTGGGCGGCGGAGTTCGCGGAGGCCGGCATCGCGGCGAACACGCTCTGGCCCCGGACGCTCATCGCCACGGCGGCGGTGCAGAACCTGCTCGGGGGCGACGCGTCGATGCAGCGGGCCCGCGCGCCCGACATCATGGCGGACGCGGCCGTGGCCATCCTCCAGCGCCCGCCGCGCGATTGCACGGGACAGACCTTCATCGACGAAGACGTCCTGCGCGCCGAAGGTGTCAGCGACTTCAGCGGTTACGGGGGCGGCCCCGACGTCCTGCTCGACCTCTACGTCGACCCCTGACGTAGGGGCGGGGCGCCGCCACGCTGTTTGTCATTGCAGTCCAGTGAACCAGTGAACCGAGGAGCTCCCCATGCGTCCGTCGTTCGCAGACCTGGAAGCGCAGTGTCAATCCCTGGCGAACAAGGTCACCCTGCCGCTGCTCCTCCAGCGCAACGCGGCGGAGTACGCGGACGCGCCCGCGTTGACGGCGGGGGACACGACGCTCACCTGGGCCCAGATTCGCGCGCGGACCGCCGCGCTCTCCCGGGGGCTGGGTTCGCTCGGGCTGCGGTGGAGCGAGCGGATGATGATCATGATGTCCAGCCGCCCGGAGCACTGGCTCATCGACTATGCGGCCGTGCACCTGGGCGCCATCTCCTGTACCGCGTACCAGACGCTGAGCGTCGAGCAGATAGGCTACGTGGCGAAGCAAAGCCAGGCGCGCATCGTCGTCCTGGAGGGCGCCGCCGAGGTCGCCCGCTGGCAACCCGTGCTCGAATCGCTGGACGCGCTCCGGCACATCATCGTCGTCGACGCCTCGGCGATTCCCGCCGGGGATGCGCGCTTCATCTCCTTCGCGGAGGTGGAGGCCCGGGGCCGCGCGCTGCACCAGGAAGATGCGTCTGTCTTCGAGGACGGCTGGAAGCGCATCCGCCCCGAGGACCCCATCGCGATGATGTACACGTCGGGCACCACGGGTGACCCGAAGGGCGTGGTGCTGAGCCACCGCAATGCCTTCTACGAGGCCATCTCCGTGGACGCGGTGGTCCCCACGCCCATGCGCGCCACCTCCATCGCCTACCTGCCGCTGGCGCACATCGCCGAGCGCGAGCTGGGACTGTACCGCTTCCTCTACAAGGCCCTGCACGTCTACATCTGTTCGGACCCGGCGGGGGTGATGCCGCTGCTGGCGAAGGCGCGGCCCCCCGCGTTCTTCGGCGTGCCGCGCGTCTGGGAGAAGCTGGCGGCGGGACTCAAGGCGAAGCTGGACGCGATGGAGCCAGAGCGGCGCGCGCCCGTCGTCGCCGCGCACGCGGCGCTCCAGGAGGTCTTCCGGCTGGAGGGCGCCGGACGGCAGGTGCCACCCGAGCTTGCGCGCAAGGCGGCCGAGGCGGAGGCCCAGGTGCTCAAGCCCCTGCGCGCGGCCCTGGGACTGGACGCGCTCGCCTGGGCGAGCAGCGGCTCCGCGCCCATCCCCGTGGAGGTGCTGGAGTTCCTCGGCGGCTTCGGCCTCAAGGTGCTGGAGGTCTGGGGCATGAGTGAGACCACGGGCTGCGCGACCATCAACACGCCGGAGGACTTCCGCGTGGGCTCGGTGGGGCGGCCCATCCCGGGCTTGCAGCTCCGGCTGGCCGCGGACGGAGAGATTTTCGTCCGGGGGCCGGTGTTGTTCATGGGGTACCTGTCCGCGGACGGGAAGATTGTGAGCGCGGTGGACTCGGATGGATGGCTGGCCACCGGCGACATCGGCTCGGTGGACGCGGAGGGTTACCTCACCATCACCGACCGCAAGAAGGAGCTGCTCATCACCTCGAGCGGCAAGAACATCGCGCCGTCGAAAATCGAGGGGATGCTGCGCGCGCATCCGCTGGTGGGGCAGGCCATCGCCATTGGCGACAGCCTCCCGTACGTGACGGCGCTCATCAGCCTGGACCCGGACGCCGCGCCCGTCTGGGCGAAGGCGCATGGCCTGGAGGCGCGCTCGCTGGAGGTGCTCACCCAGGCGCCGGCCATTCGCGCCGAGCTGGAGGCGCTGGTGGCCTCCATCAACGTCCGGCTCTCCCGCGCGGAGCAGGTGAAGCGCTTCGACGTCGTCCCGGAGAACTGGTCGCCGGTGACGGGCGAGCTGACGCCCAGCCTGAAGCTCAAGCGCCGCGTGCTGCTCAAGCAGTACGCCTCGCGCATCGCCGCCTTCTACGAAGGCGCCTGACGTCTCCACCGCAGCGTCACCCCCAGAGCCCTCCATGCATGCCAGAACCCCGGAACAAGCGTCGTTCGCCGACGCCATTGACGCCTTCTGTCGCGACAGGACTGGCACGCGCGCCCAGCGCGACGCCTTGACCCGGCACGGCGCTGAAATCCACCACCGCGCGCTCTACGCGCAGATGGCCGAGCTGGGCTGGCTCGGCGTGGGAATCGCGCCGGAGTACGGCGGCTCGGGGGGCGGCCTGTCGGAGATGTGCCTCTTCGCGGAGCGCACCGCGTATGGGCTCGCGCCGGTGGGCGGCTACGTCACCACCGCGGTGGCCGCCGGGCCCTACGCGAAGTTCGGGACGCCCGCCCAGCGGGAGAAGGTGCTGGGTGGCATCGTCCGGGGCAGCGTGGAGGCCATCGCCATCTCCGAGCCCGGCGCGGGCTCCGACGTCGCGGCCATCTCCTGCCGCGCGAAGCGGGTGGACGGGGGGTTCCTCATCAATGGGCAGAAGACGTGGTGCTCGAACGCGCACCTGGCGGACCACATCCTGCTGGTGGCGCGCACCCAGACGGGCACGCGGCACGAGGGGCTCACCATGTTCTGTGTCCCCACGGACACGGCGGGCGTGGAGATTCGCGGCATCCCCACGCTCAACGGCAAGGACGTCAACGACGTCTACTTCACCGACTGCTTCCTGCCGGAGCGCGCGGTGGTGGGCCGCGTGGACCAGGCGTGGCCGCAGGTGATGTCGGGGCTCAACAGCGAGCGCCTCATCCTGGCGGCCACCATGCTGGGCCGGGGCCGGCGCGCCTTCGACGACGCGGTGGCCTACGTGAAGGAGCGCAAGCAGTTCGGCAAGGCCATTGGCTCCTTCCAGGCGCTCAAGCACCGTGTCGCGGACCTGGCCACGGAGCTGGATTGCTGTGAGCTGCTCATCTACCGCGTGGCCGCCATGGCGGACGAGGCCCCGGAGCGGATGCTGCCGCGCGAGGCGTCCATGGCGAAGCTGAAGACGACGGAGACGGCCAAGCGCGTGGCGCTGGAGGGCGTGCAGATGATGGGCGGCTACGGCTACGCCACCGAATACGACATGGAGTCGCACCTGCGCGCCACGGTGATTTCCACCGTCTACGGCGGCACCAGCGAAATCCAGCGCGACATCATCGGCAAGACGTTCGGACTCTAGGAGGCGCACATGACGGCAACATCCCGATGGGGCTCGCCAGAGCTCGAGCAGGTGCGCGCGCTCGCGGCCAGCTACTTCACCAAGGAAGTCCTCCCCAACGTCCCCAAGCACGTGGAGCAGGGGCACCCGGACAAGGCGCTGTACCGCCGGGCCGGCGAGCTGGGGCTCTTGTGCATGTCCATCCCAGAGGCCTACGGCGGGGGCGGCGGCACCTTCGCCCACGAGGCCGTCCTCACCGAGGAGCAGGTCCGCGCGGGCGACCCGTCCATGGGCTTCGCGGTGCATTGCTCCATCGTCGCGCACTACATCCTGGCCTACGCGTCCGAGGCCCAGAAGAAGAAGTGGCTGCCCAGGCTCGCCAGCGGGGAGTGGGTGGGCGCCATCGCCATGACGGAGCCGGGCACGGGCTCGGACCTCCAGGCCATCTCCACCCGCGCGGTGCGTGACGGTGACTTCTACCGGGTGAGCGGCTCCAAGACCTTCATCTCCAACGGCCGCGTGTGCGACTTCATCATCCTCGCCGCGCGCACGGGGGACGCGAAGGGCCATGCGGGCATCTCCCTGCTGTGTGCCGAGGTCTCCGACACCACGCCGGGCTTCGAGCGCGGGCGCATCCTGGAGAAGCTGGGAGGCAAGGGGCAGGACACCACGGAGCTGTTCTTCGATGATTTGAAGGTCCCCGCCAGCAACCTGCTGGGCGGCGAGGAGGGCCAGGGCTTCATCCAGATGATGCAGCAGCTCCCTCAGGAGCGGCTGAGCGTGGCGCTCATCGCGATGGCCAGCCTGGAGCGGGCCATGGACGTGACGGTCGAATACACGAAGCAGCGCCAGGTGTTCGGAAAGCCGCTTTTCGCTCTGCAGAACACGCGCTTCGAACTGGCGGAGGTCGCTACGCTCCGGCGCGTGTGTCGTACCTTCGTCGACGACTGCATCGTGTCGCACCTGGAGGGCGGGTTGGATGTGACGACGGCGGCCATGGCCAAGTATTGGGTGTCGGATCAGGCGTGCATCGTCGCTGACCGTTGCTTGCAGTTGTTTGGAGGGTACGGGTACATGAAGGAGTACCCCATCGCCCACCTGTTCGCGGACACGCGTGTGCTGCGAATCTTCGCCGGCGCGAACGAGGTCATGAAAGAGCTCGTCGCCCGTTCCCTGTAGACCCCACATCCCGTTCCAAGGAGGCTCTGCGTGAGCCAGGAAGCATTCATCTTCGACGCCGTCCGGACCCCGCGCGGCAAGGGCAGGAAAGGCGCGCTGCACGGCACCAAGCCCATCTCGCTGCTCACCGGGCTGGTGGACGCGCTCAAGAAGCGTCACCCGAACCTGGACCCCAAGCGCATCGACGACGTGGTGCTCGGCGTCGTCTCCCCGGTGGGTGACCAGGGCGCGGACATCGCCCGCACCCTGGTGCTGGCGGCGGGCCTTCCGGAGACGGTGGGCGGCGTGCAGCTCAACCGCTTCTGCGCGTCCGGCCTCACGGCGGTGAACATGGCCGCGCAGCAGGTGCGCTCGGGCTGGGAGCACCTGGTCATCGCGGGCGGCGTGGAGAGCATGTCGCGCGTGCCCATGGGCTCGGACGGCGGCGCCTGGGCCATGGACCCGGCCACCAACTACGACACCTACTTCGTCCCGCAGGGCATCTCCGCGGACCTCATCGCCACCATTGAAGGCTTCACGCGCGAGGACGTGGACCGCTACGCGGCCCGCTCCCAGGAGCGGGCCGCCAAGGCGTGGGCCGGCGGGTCCTTCAAGAACTCCGTCATCCCCGTGGTGGACCAGAACGGCCTCACCGTGTTGGCGAATGACGAGCTGATGCGCCCGGACTCCACCGTGGCGTCGCTCGGCAAGCTCAACCCGTCCTTCGCCGCCATGGGCGAGGCCGGCGGCTTCGACGCGGTGGCCCTGCAGAAGTACCACTTCGTGGAGCGCATCGAGCACGTGCACACGCCGGGCAACTCGTCGGGCATCGTGGATGGCGCGGCGCTGGTGCTCATCGGTTCGGAGCAGGTGGGCAAGTCGCTGGGCCTCACGCCGCGCGCGCGCATCGCCGCCGTGGCCACGTCCGGCTCGGACCCCACCATCATGCTCACCGGTCCGATTCCGGCCACCCAGAAGCTGCTGGCCATGGCGGGCCTGTCGGTGAAGGACATCGACCTGTTCGAACTCAACGAGGCCTTCGCCTCGGTGGTGCTCAAGTACCAGAAGGAGCTGGGCATCCCGGACGAGAAGCTGAACGTGAACGGCGGCGCCATCGCCATGGGGCACCCGCTGGGCGCCACGGGCGCGATGATTCTGGGGACCATGGTGGACGAGCTGGAGCGCCGCAAGGCGCGCCGCGCGGTCATCACCCTGTGCGTCGGTGGTGGCATGGGCGTGGCCACCCTCATCGAGCGCGTCTGACCTTCTCTTCCACCACTTCGACAGGATTCGAGCGAACCCCATGAGCGAGCAGAGCACCATCCGCTGGGACAAGGACGCCGACGGCATCGTCGTCTTGACGTTGGATGACCCGAACCAGTCCGCGAACACCATGAACGCCGCGTACCTGAAGTCCATGCGCGCGACGGTGGACCGGCTGGTCAAGGAGAAGGACAGCATCGCAGGCGTTGTCCTCACCTCCGCGAAGAAGACCTTCTTCGCCGGCGGTGATTTGAAGGACCTGCTGAAGGTCCGCAAGGAGGACGCGCAGCAGTCCTTCGAGCTGGGACAGGAAATCAAGGCGCAGCTCCGCGCGCTGGAGACGCTGGGCAAGCCGGTGGTCGCGGCCATCAACGGCGCGGCGCTGGGCGGCGGGTTGGAGATTGCCCTGGCGTGCCACCACCGCATCGTCGCGGACGTGAAGGGCGCCCAGGTGGGCCTGCCGGAAGTGACGCTGGGCCTGTTGCCCGGTGGCGGCGGCGTGGTGCGCACGGTGCGCATGCTGGGCATCGTGGACGCGCTGATGAAGGTGCTGCTCCAGGGCCAGCGCTACCGCCCGCAGGAGGCCAAGGAGGTCGGGCTGGTGCACGAGGTGGTGGACTCCGTGGACGCGCTGCTGCCCGCGGCCAAGGCGTGGGTGAAGGCGCATCCCACCGCGCAGCAGCCGTGGGACGTGAAGGGCTACAAGATTCCGGGTGGCACGCCGTCGCATCCCGGGCTGGCGTCGAACCTGCCCGCGTTCCCCGCCAACCTGCGCAAGCAGCTCAAGGGCGCGAACATGCCGGCGCCCCGCGCCATCATGGCGGTGGCGGTGGAGAGCACGCAGGTGGACGTGGACACCGCGTTCACCGTGGAGTCGCGCTACTTCACCGAGCTCGTCACCGGGCAGGTCGCGAAGAACATGATTCAGGCGTTCTTCTTCGACATGCAGCACATCAACTCCGGTGGCGGCCGTCCCAAGGACTACCCGCAGTACACCGCGAAGAAGGTGGGCGTGCTGGGCGCGGGGATGATGGGCGCGGGCATCGCCTACGTCTGCGCCAAGGCCGGCATCGACGTGGTGCTCAAGGACGTGAGCCTGGCGTCGGCGGAGAAGGGCAAGCAGTACTCCGTGAAGCTGGTGGAGAAGGCCGTCCAGCGGGGCAAGTCCACCAAGGAGAAGGGGGACGCGCTGCTGGCGCGCATCCACCCCACGGAGAAGGCCGCCGACCTGAAGGGGTGTGACGTCGTCATCGAGGCGGTGTTCGAGGACGTGAAGCTCAAGCACCAGGTCTTCCAGGAGGTGCAGGACGTGGTGGCCCCGGACGCCGTGCTGGCGTCCAACACGTCCACGCTGCCCATCACCCTGCTGGCGGAAGGGGTGAAGCGCACCGAGGACTTCGTGGGCATGCACTTCTTCTCGCCCGTGGACAAGATGCCGCTGCTGGAGCTCATCGCGGGCAAGCAGACGAGCGACGCGGCGCTGGCGAAGGCCATCGACATCGCGGTGCAGATTGGGAAGACGCCCATCGTCGTCAACGACAGCCGGGGCTTCTTCACCAGCCGCGTCATCGGCACCTTCCTCAACGAGGCCATCGCCATGGTGGGCGAGGGCATCTCCCCCGCCTCCGTGGAGCAGGCCGGCCTCCAGGCGGGCTACCCCGCCGCCCCGCTCAGCTTGATGGACGAGCTCACGCTGACGCTGCCGCGGAAGATTCGCCAGGAGACGAAGGCCGCGGCCCTGGCGGAGGGCAGGGCCTGGGCGGAGCACGGCAGCTACGCCGTGGTGGATGCGCTCATCGACCAGCACCAGCGCAAGGGCCGCTCCACGGGCGGCGGCTTCTACGACTACGAGGATGGCAAGCGCACCGGCCTGTGGAAGGGCCTGGCGCAGCACTTCACCAAGCCCGGCCACACCATCCCCTTCGAGGACATGAAGGACCGGATGCTGTTCGCCGAGGCCATCGACACGGTGCGCTGCTTCGACGAAGGCGTGCTGCGCTCCGCCGCGGACGCCAACATCGGCTCCATCCTGGGCATTGGCTTCCCGGCGTGGACGGGCGGCGTGGCCCAGTTCATCAACGGCTACGAGGGGCGGACCGGAACCGGGCCGCGGGGCTTCGTCGCGCGCGCGCGTGAGCTCGCGCAGCGCTACGGGGCGCACTTCGAGCCGCCGGCCTCGCTCGTGGAGAAGGCCGAAAAGGGCGAGCTCTTGAAATAGCAACCCCACACAAGGAGAGGTCCGATGTCGCAGGGCTCCACCCGTCTCGCCGCCGTTCCGCCTTCGTTCGACGCGAAGGCGCTCGTCGAGAAGCAGCGAGCCCGTTTCGAGACCCGAGCCACGCTGCCGCTGGCGTGGCGCCGGGAGCAGTTGCAGGTGCTCGAACGGGTGGCACGCAGGTATGAGGCGGAGATTCTCGCCGCCTTGCAGTCGGACCTCTCCAAGAGCCCCGAGGAGGCCTACCTGACGGAGGTGGGCAGCATCTACGGGGAGCTGAAGGACGCGCTGAAGAACGTCAAGGCGTGGATGGCGCCGCGCAAGGGCGCCGCCCCGCTCGTCATCCAGCCCGCGCGCGTCTGGCAGTACTCGGACCCGCTGGGGGTGACGTTCATCATCTCCCCCTGGAACTATCCCTATCAGTTGGCCATCGCCCCGCTCATCGGCGCGCTCGCCGCGGGCTGCACCGCCGTGGTGAAGCCCAGCGAGCTGTCCCCGGCGACGTCCAGCGTGCTCGCGCGCATGCTGCGCGAGGCCTTCCCCGAGGACATCGTCGCCGTCGTGGAGGGCGGCGCGGAGGCCAGCCAGGCCCTGTTGGACGAGCGCTGGGACCTCATCTTCTTCACCGGCGGCCCGCAGGTGGGCCGCGTGGTGGCGCAGGCCGCGGCGAAGCACCTGACGCCCACCGTGCTGGAGCTGGGCGGCAAGAGCCCCTGCATCATCGACAAGAGCGCGGACCTGGAAGTCACGGCGCGCCGCATCGCCTGGGGCAAGTACGTCAACGCCGGGCAGACGTGCATCGCGCCGGACTACGTGCTGATTCCCCCTGAGCTCAAGGGCCGCTTCACGGAGCTGGTCCAGAAGGCCGTCACCGGCTTCTACGGCGCCAACGCGCGGGAGAGCCGCGACTACGGCCGCATCATCAGCACGCGGCACTTCGAGCGCGTCTCGAAGCTGGCGCGGGACGGGACGGTGGCCTTCGGCGGCGAGCGTGACGCGGACAGCCGCTTCTTCGCGCCCACCGTCATCACCGACGCGCCGCTGTCCAGCCCGCTGATGCAGGAGGAGATTTTCGGGCCCCTGCTGCCGCTGGTGGACTGCCCGAGCATCGACGAGGCCATCCGCTTCGTGCGCTCGCGGCCCAAGCCGCTCGCGCTCTACACCTTCTCCAGGGACGCGGCGGTGAACGAGCGCGTCCTCACGGAGACGTCCAGCGGCGGCGCGGTGGCCAACGACGTGTGCGTCCACTTCGCGGCCAAGGGCCTGCCCTTTGGCGGCGTGGGCGAGTCCGGCATCGGCGGCTACCACGGCCAGGCCAGCTTCGACGCCTTCAGCCACCGCAAGGGCGTGGTGAAGCGGCCCTTCCTGCTCGACATGAAGCTGCGCTACCCGCCCTACGCGGGGAAGCTGGACCTCTTCAAACGCTTCCTGTGACGCGAAGGCCGCGGCCTCCTGGTTTGCTCCCCAGGAGGCCGGCGCCCTGTGTCTCAGAGCGTCTTCATGTATTCGATGATGGCCCAGCGCTCGTCGTCCGTGAGCGACTGGTTGAAGTCATGGCCTTCGTTGCCGAGCCCGTAGAGGTGTGAGTTGAAAATCATCCGGGAGCGAATCTGCTTCTGGGTGATGGGCGGCGGTGACTGGTAGGCCAGCGAGTTGTAGTTGGCCACCGTGTTGGCGATGTTGGCGAAGACGATGTCGATGGTCGCCATGTGCTGGCTGCACGGGATGAACGGGTCCCTGCTGGGCACGTCGCCGCAGGCCAGGCGCGTCACCTTCCAGCCGAGCTTGTTGAAGTCATACGCCGCGAAGTCCATGGCGTAGCCGGCGTTGGTGCCCAGGTTGTTGGGCTCCGTCTGCTGGCGCTGCCATACCTTCGGCCGGTCGGACGGCTTCAGCACGTCCCACAGGGTGGGCACGCTGCTGTTGTGGAAGTACGGCGCGGAGGCCCACGCGCCGTAGAGCGGCGGCGCGATGTAGCCAAACGGCTCAATCCAGATGTTCGGCCCTTCCGGCGAGTAGATGGGGCCCGTGCCGCGGTCATACGCGGCCCGGGGGACGCGGCGCAGGGCGCTCATGATGGGGTCCTCGTAGAAGGGCCCGTGGTCGGGGTGCATGTCGTTGTAGGCCAGGAAGGACGTGTTCCAGGCCCGGCGCTTGCGCTCGTCCGCCATCAGGTCCTTGCGGGCCGGGTCGGTCCGGATGGTCTCAATGGGGGTGATGACGCCGGAGATGCCCTTGAGGCGCGGGTCCGGCAGGTAGGCGGGGTTGGCCGCGTGGCGCGGCGAGTAGACGCCGTGGCAGCTCGCGCACGAGCCGTTGCCGGGCGTCTTCGGGATGTTGGCGTTGGCGCCGTTGGCCCAGAGGTCGCGCTCGTGGAAGAGGATGGCGCCGCGCTCGGCGAGCGCGGTGTTGATGGGCTTGGGGTAGACGGGCGGGGAGAGGGAGACGAAGAAGTTGTCGTTGTCCTCGAACTCCGCGGTGAGCGCGCGGCGCTCCGAGGCCGAGCGGCCGATGTTCGCGATGCCGAACGCCATCTCCGAGCGGACGTTGTCCGACGTGAGCGCGCCGTCCCAGAACTGGCGCGTCTTGAAGGCGCGGTACCACCAGTTGGGCGCGCGGGACATGCCGCCGGCGTGCGTGGGGAAGTACTCCAGCAGGCTGGGGGCCAGCGCCAGGGAGTCCATGTCGAAGAGGGCGGGCAGCAGGTCCACGATGCCAATGGCATCACTCATTCCGCGGCCCACGCTCCAGGGCACGGGCACAATCTGGAACACGTTGCCCACGACGGTGGAGCGGAACATGTCGGACTGGATGAGGCCCGGGTCGCTGGCGTCCGTGGAGCGGCCCCAGACGAAGGAGGATTCCTGGTCGTTGCCCAGCTTCGAGTCGTGGCAGCCCGAGCAACTGGAGGCAATCAGCCCCGTGTAGCGGCCGTTGGCGTCCCGCTCCTGCACCAGGCCCAGCGGGAGCTGGCCGCTGCCGCCGTTGGTGAGGTTGGGGTTCTCCCAGGGCAGCGGGTAGGGATTGCGGAAGGGCGCCTTCGAAAGCCCGAAGCGGTTGATGATCTGCTCGTCGAAGTCGGAGGGGCGGAAGAGATAGCCCCATTGGCGATACATGTTGTAGTAGGCCAGCGACGTCGTGAAGGGCTGGAAGTAGGCCCGCGTCTCGATGTTCACCCGGCCGCGGTTGACGCTCGCTCGGAACTCGCCGCACGTCTTCGGATTGGGCGGTAGGTTGGAGATGAAGGGCGGCGGCGGTGAATGCAGGTCCACCCAGTAGGCGTTGAACTGCACCGCGGTGCCTGGCTTGTTGACGCCGGGCACCACCAGGGTGCGCGCGTCGATGGGTAACAGTGTGGAATCCGGCTTCCCCTGACAGGCCGCGGCGAACGGCGCTCGGATGGGGGTGATGTCCAGCAGCGGCAACGGCTCCGCTGCTGAGGCCTGCGCCGCGACCAGGGCGCCAAGCAAGGTACTCGAAACCGCCAACGGACGACTCCAGTGTAGCCGCATGCTCGCAACCCTCCAGTTGCTTATTGGCACGGTGACAACAAGCAACTAGTAGGCTTCCGGGTGAAGGCTCACAATACGCAGCGCGTTAGGGATTCCCGGTGCGGGCCGCGGCGCGTCTGCTGTTGGTGGGAATCGCGTAGGGTGGGGGATGGCGTCGAACCGCGCTCCCACCGTCACCGAAATCGGGCCCGGTTCGGTGGAGGCGGGCGAGGACACGGAGGCCGACTTGTTCGTGCGAGGGCTGACGTCCCCCCCGCGAGGCCAACCTCTTTCCCGTGATGGCGCGGACCTGAGCGGCTTTAGAGGTAGCTCATCCAGGGGCTGGCGGAGCGGGCCTTCAGCGCGGCGAAGGCGCGACAGGCGAACCACATGGGCACCGTGGCCAACAGCGCCATGAGCCAGAGGGCGCCCACGTTCGGCAGGCTGAACAGCGCGCCCTGGTTCGGTCCGAAGGTGACCAGCGCGAGCTTGTTCAGCGCGTGCAGCAGGTACAGGTGCACGACGTAGAAGAACAGCGGCGCGGCGCCGAACACCGCCAGGGTGGAGGTCAGTGACGCGGGGGCCTTGTCCAACAGGGCCAACAGGCTCGCCGCCACGCCGAGCGTCAGCAGCAGGAAGTCGAGCGACGGCGGGTACTTCGTCAGATTGACGAAGGACATGACGGTCTCCAGCGCCGTCGCGCCGGGTGACCACGGCAGGGGCTCACCGTAGACGTTGATGAGGCGCAGCAGCACGAAGAGACCCACTGACGAAGCGGACGCCAGCAGCAGGCGTTGGCGCCTCACCGCTGGGGCGACCTGGGACGAGAACCACGGCCCCACCGCGAAGCCCAGGGCGATGACGCCCATCCACGGCAGGACGGGATAGGACGTCTTGAGCTGAGCGCCCCAGGGCAGCGAGATGAAGCCCCGGTCATGCAGCAGTGCCCACAGGGCATGTCCCGGCTGGCCTGCTTCGAAGTGAATCGGGTCGAGCAGGTTGTGGCCGAAAATCACGAGCAGCGCGAAGGTGAGCAGCGCGGGGCGTGGCACGTAGAGGATGGCGGACAGCGCCATCATCGACAGGCCAATCGCGCCGATGACCTGGAAGTAATAGGTCCGAGGCAGGAGCGTGAAGGTCCAGGCGAAGTTGATGACGGTCAGCTCCAGCACCAGCAGGAAGAGGCCGCGCTTGAACAGGAAGCTGGAGGCTGCGTTGCGCCCCCCATGCCGCTGTCCGTAGAGCCAGGCCGCCACGCCCGTCAGGATGACGAACACCGGCGCGCAGAGGTGCGCGGCGAACCGCGTGAAGAAGAGGCTGGGCGGCGTGGCGGATATCACCACCGGGTCGCTCACCTGCGCGTGCAGGTAGAAGTACTCCCGCACGTGGTCGACAATCATCAGCGCCATGACCAGCCCTCGGAGGGCGTCGATGCCGACGATGCGGCGGCCCTTGGCCACCGTGGCGGTCGCCGCGGGCGCGCTGAGGGAGTCGGTGCTGAACGTGGAGGTCGTCATCTGAGCGGGCTGTGTCATCGCGAGCGTCGTGGGGGCATCCCTCCGCCCGGCGCGGGCCGGGCATGCGCTCCAGCCCTCGCCTCCCCTGTTACGCAAGGGCAGGCGGGTCCGGTTCGGATAGCAGGAGGGAGGTCGTGCCGCTGGTTGAAAGCGGCGAAGCGGCGCCCTATTCCCCGCCGCTCGCGGGGAATACATGACTCATCATGACATCTGCATCATGGTGTCAATTATGAGGGCTTGCCGGAGCTACTGCTGCCGACCCTCGATGGCGCACATGAGCACCGCCGCCGCGATGCCGAGCCGCCGGTCCAACTGGCGGTCGAGGTCCATGGAGAAGTCCAAATCAATCTTCTGGATGAACGGGTTGAAGCGCTGGTGGAAGGCGAGCACCTGGTTGAGGCCCATCGTCCCGGTGAAGGACTGGGGAATCAGGGCGGTCAGGAAGCGGCGCACCAGCGCCAGCATCATGCTGTCCTCTTCAATCTTCCCCACCTCCTGGTCGTTCGCGTCCAACACCAGCCACTGGTCGCGGAGGATGGAGCGCAGGCCCTTGCGGCGCAGCGCGCCCATGCGCTCGCCCGTGACGGCGTCCGTCACGTCGTACGTCATGCCGAAGTCGAGGATGCCGCGCGCCTTGATGGTGAGCAGCTCCTCGCGCATCTCCTCGTCACCGTAGATGCGGATGTCTTCCTTCAGCTTGAAGGCCTTCAGCTTCGAGTAGAAGGCGAGGTTGCCCGCCTCGTCGTAGATGTGGAACGCGTCGCCGAACAGCTTGAAGAACTTGCGGCGAATCATGTAGCGCGTCTGGCCGAAGCGGCCGGGGGCCAGGTGGCTGGGAGGACGGGGCTGGAGTGCGGTCGACATTCCGTCTCCCTTAGCAAAGGTCGTGAGTGACTGGCACGGGGGCTCTGTTCGACGCGAGCCCGGCAATTCCCGCGAGGCGTGTGCCTTTCAGCGGGAAGGCGGGTACTTCTGAAGCTTGCGCTGGAGCGAGCGCCGGTGGATGCCCAGCTTGCGCGCCGCCTCGGAGATGTTGCCGGCGCAGTCCGCCAGCACGCGGTTGATGTGCTCCCACTCCGCGCGGGCCAGGGACGGCGCCTCGAAACTCTCGGAGGTTGAGACGGAGGGCTCGCCGGACGCACGCGCGAAGGCCGCGAGCACGTCATCCACGTCCGCGGGCTTGGGCAGGTAGTTCACCGCCCCCAGCCGGATGGCATCCACCGTGGTGGCGATGCTCCCGTAGCCGGTGAGGACGATGACGCGCGTGGAGGCGTCCACCGCGAGCAAATCCCTCACCACCTCCAGCCCGCTGCGGCCGGGCATGCGCAGGTCCACCACCGCGTATTCGGGGGACTCGCGGCGCGCGGCGGCCAGGGCCTCGTCGTAGTCCCCGGCGGTGGTGACGTCCCAGCCGCGCTCGCGGAAGGCGCGGGCCAGCCGCTCGCGCAGGGTGGCGTCGTCGTCCACCAGCAGCAGGCTGGGGCGCTGCTCCGTGCCCGCGCTCGCGAGGCTCATGGCGCTCCTTCCTCCTTCGATGTGCGAGAGGTGCCCGGTGGGGCTGCATTCACGGCGCGGCGCGCGAGGCTCATGACGTCAGCTCCGGCGCGGTGCGGGGCTCTGTCACCGGCAGCGCGAGGCTGGCCGTGGTGCCTTGTCCTGGTGACGAGCGCAGCTCCAGCGAGCCGCCGAGCTGCTCCACCAGCGTGCGCGCCAGGAAGAGGCCCAGGCCCATGCCTTCACCCGGTGGCTTGGTGGTGAAGAAGGGCTCTCCGGCCCGTGACAGCACGTCCGCCGGCATCCCCGCGCCCGTGTCCTGGACCTCCAGCAGCGCGCCGTCGCCGCGCGCTCGCACGCGCAGCGCCACGGGGCGTGAGGCCTGTGACGCCTGGAGCGCGTTCTTCACCAGGCCACGCAGCACCCGGGCCAGGGCGCGCGGCGGACCGTGGACGTGCCACGCTCGGGCCTCGCCAGGCAGTTCGACAGTCACCCGCTCCTTGCCGGGAAGCTCCGCCAGCATGTCCTCCACCAGCCGGCCCAGGGGCACCGGGTGGAAGGGCTCGCCCGTCGTCTGCCCGGCGTCCGCGGACATCTGCACCAGCACGTCGCGGCAGCGGTCCACCTGCTGGCGGATGAGGCGCAGGTCCTCGCGCACGGACTCGGAGGTGCCCGCGGTGGCCAGCGCGCGCTCCACTTCCTTGGCCACCACGGCGATGGTGGACAGCGGCGTGGACAGCTCGTGCGCGGCGCCCGCCGCCAGCGTGGCCAGCGAGGCCACCTTCTCCCGCCGCGCGTGCAGCGCGCGCGCCTGGGCCAGCTCCTGCTCCCGCGCCCCCAGCGCCCGCGTGACGCGCTGGACGAAGTAGACGATGAAGCCCGCGGCCACGGCGAAGGCCACCCACATGCCGTTGATGTGCAGCCGCATCAGCTCCGCGTGGTCCGGCCGAGACAGCCCCGCGGGCAGCTCCACGTCCTGCAACACGAACAGCGAGCCGAAGGCCGTCAACGTGAAGCCGAGCAGCCCCCACATCCACCGCGCGGGCAGCAGCACCGTGCCCAGCGCCACGTTCACCAGGTAGAGCGTGGTGAAGGGGTTGTGCGTGCCACCGCTGAGGGCCAGCAGGCCGGTGAGCACCAGCGTGTCCCACAGCATCAGCTTGCCGAGGGTGCCCTCCGTCACCCGGAGGCCGCGGGACAGCCACGCCCGCACCGACACGTTGGTCAGCGCCTCCAGGCCCAGCAGCGCGGCCAGCACCGGCACGGGCAGCGCCAGCTCCAGCCCGAAGGCCGCCACGCCAATGACGAGCGTCTGCCCCAGCAAGAGGCCCCAGCGCAGGCGCAGCAGCCACTCCAGGTTGATGCGGGCCCGGGAGTCGGGCTCGGGGAGGGGCGGGGCGGCTTGGGGCGGAGGCGTCATGGTGCGGCGGAGGTGGGGGGCACCACCGAGCGGGCCACGTTGCCCACCAGGTCCACGTTGGCGGGCGGCTGCTCGGCGTTGACGCCATCCAGCCACGTATCCCACGACAGCGCAAAGACGAGCTCCGCGTGGGGCTGCTCTTCCGACAGCGTCACCCACTCCAGGAGCACGTCCACCGTGGCGCGCGTCTGGAAGCTCGCCTCGAAGGGCTGGGGCTCGCCGTCCTGTCCGGTCGCCAGGGTGCCGCGCAGGTGCAGGCTGCGGCCCACCATGTCCACCGGCGCGTCGCCCTGGGCGGCGGCGGCCAGGCCCTCCGCGTCGTCGTCCGCGGGCTCGAAGGTGAGGCGCGCGTGGCAGTAGCGGCCCGGCGGCGGACGCACCTGGCCCAGCCGGATGACGGTGCCGTCCTCGTTGCCCAGGCTCACCACGTGGGGCGTGCCCAGGCGCGTCGGGTTCGACACGGTGTGGGCCCACGCCGTGCCCACCGGAGAGAGCTGACGCAGGAGGCGCTTCCAACCGAGCTCCGCGCAGGGCATCAGCTCCACGCTGCCCAGCGTGACGAAGCCGCTGGTGAGGACGGCGCGCGAGCCCTGGTCGTTCATGAGCTCACGCGCACCCGCCGCGCCGGAGATGGGGCGCGCCCGGGCGGTGATGAGCGAGAGGTCCAGCGTCATTCCCGCCTCGTGGTTGCCGCCGCCGCACCCGGTGAGGGACAGCAGGGCGGCGCCCAGGGCGGAGGGCTTCAGGAGGGAGCGCATGGTTCAGAGGTCGTAGGCGACGGACAACATCGCGATGGGCGTGGGCGAGACGCGGCCACGCAGGTGGTTGATGAAGGGGACGCGCACGCCAGCGGCGACGACGACGTCCATGCCCGGGCTGAAGAGCACGTCGGGAGACGCGTAGCCGATGAATCCGCCGCCGTTCTCCTCGCGCTCGCCATTGATGTCGGACGGCGCTTCCATGCGGCTGTCGAAGCCCATGCGCAGGGCCCACCGGGCCGACGGCTGGAACTGCGCGGCCAGCGTGGTGCGGATGGAGGCGCCCGCGCGGAAGCCCTGGATGCCCCGGGTGGGGAGGAAGCCGGTGGCGCTGACCAGGAAGGACCAGTCGCCGCGGAAGTGCTGGTAGGCCAGGCCGGCCAGCGGGTCCACGGAGCCGCTGCCCAACTGCGTGTCCAGGTCCAGCATCGCGCCGTCCGGTCCGCGCAGCACGGGAGAGGTGGGCAGCTTCACGCCGCCCAGCACGCTGAAGAGGTGGTCCGCGGAGAAGGCCTTGTCCTGGAAGAGGAACACCTTCGCGGTGAGCTCCACGTCGCCAATGCCCCAGCCGCGCTCCCGGGCGAGGCTGACGTCGCGCACCTCGCGGGCCTGGAGGGGCAGGGTGGCGGAGAGGAAGAGCCAGGGCAGGGGGGCGTAGGCGGCGGCCAGGTCCATGCGGGCCTCGCGCAGCCGGAGGGCATTCACCCCGTCCTGGCCCACCGTGTGGCCCCAGCCGCGGACGGTGGAGGACAGGCGCAGGCGGCCGGAGAATGGCTGCTCGGTGCCCATGGACATGAGCGTGGGGTCGCCACAGGCGCAGGTGGCGCAGGCCCAGGCGCTCGAGGAGGGGACGAGCAGCAGTGCGCTGGACAGCAGGAGGGTGACAGTGAGGGCGTTCTTCACGGCCCGCGCACCATACGTGCTGGCCTCCAGGCCCGCGTGTGGCGTGTTGTCGCAGCGAGCCATGGCCGTGGAAGGCCCAACCTGGCAGGGCGGGCAGGCAGGCGAGCGCCTGCTGTCACGCAGGAATCGATGCCCACGTTGAGAATGACGACGTCCTGCCAGCGTTGTGGGGCTGGGAGGAGGGACGATAGGGAGGATTCATGGGCGTGCTAGCGCCGATTGGCCGGCTGCTCTTCTCGGCCATCTTCATCACCAGTGGGCTGAACCACTTCTTCCAACTGGAGGCGCTGACGGGCGTGGCCCAGGCGTCCGGGGTGCCCGAGCCGCGCATGGCGGTGCTGGCGTCCGGCGTGGCGCTGGTGGTGGGCGGCCTGAGCGTGCTGCTGGGCGTGTTCGCGCGCCTGGGCGCGGCGGCCATCGCCATCTTCCTGCTGTCCGCCGCCTTCATGGTCCACCGGTTCTGGCTGGTGACGGACCCGGTGCAGGCGCAGGACCAGCTCATCCACTTCATGAAGAACCTCTCCATGGCGGGTGGCGCGCTGTTCATCGTCTACTTCGGGTCCGGGCCCTTCAGCCTGCGGCGCAAGAAGGCGGAAGGGCTGGGGAGTGGACGGCTGGGGGTGCCGCTGCGGCCCTGAGGCTCAGGGCGTGGCGGCGGCCGGGGCCTCCGCGCCGTCGGGGACCCAGGTGATGAAAGCGGAGGCCTCGGGGACGTTCTTCTTCAGCTTGTCGCAGGGCACGGTCACCAGCGCGAAGTTGAAATTGCCGCTGTTCTGCCGGAGGAAACAGCTCTCCGTGCGCGGGTCGATGAGATAGCTGTGACTGCCGTCGATCTGGATGATGGAGAACCGGTCCTGGGATGTCAGCTCGACGCGGTCGACGCGGGTATGGGTACAGCCCGTGAGCGACAGCAGCGCCGCGGCGGGAAGGAGCAGGGATTTGTGCATGCGGTGCATGCTACCCCGCTCGGGAGGAGGAGCCCTACGGTCCGCGATGAGAAGCCTCAGCGCTGGACTGCCAGGATGCGCCAAGTCTTTGAATCGATGGCATACCGCGCCCCCATGTCCTGGGGAGCCCCCTTCCTTTCACAAGCGTCGGGGTCCAACGAGATGCTCACGAGGATGACGTCATTCTCGTACGGTGCCGCTGTCACGTCGTAGGACTCGCGGCGATAGAGGCACTCACCTCCGGGGCGGTCCCCCGGTGGAAGCTTCATGTCCCATGGAAGGAAGTCCTCCATGGCGAGCTGGACGGCCTGGGCCAGGGGGCGCCGCAGGATGACGCGTCCCTCTTCGGGCATGCCATGGGGAACTCGAACCTGGAGGCTTCTTCCACGGGTGCGTGTACGGGCCGCGGTGGCCGCTTGAAGAGAGCACAGGCCGGAAGGATGCACAGGCACATCAGCGGCAACCACTTCGGCATGGCGTCTCCTGTCAGTCCTGGCGTCCGACGGGGGTGATGAATCCCAACGGCTTGTCCTCCGGCTTGATGAGCCCGACGAGGACCCACTGCTTCCCTCGGCGCGAATAGACCTCGCCGGGCCTGTCTACATCATCCAGATGGGGAACCAGCTTCTGGAGGTGGCACGCCGAATCGAACTGAATCTTGATGACCCAGAGTTGATTGGCCGCACGCCGGTCTGGCTCGGACAGCGGGGATGGGTGCCAGGGGTGACTGTGGTAGTCCGCGAGGGGGGAGATGGCCCGGGCCTCAGGGTCGATGACCTTGCGGACGGGGAAGCAGGACTTCCTGTTGGATTCCCGCCGCAGTTGCCAGCGGCCAAGCGGCGAAGGATGGGTGACGCGGTAGACGCCGTCGCCTCGGGAGTAGATGAGGCCGCAGTATTCCTGCCCGTAATCCCGGTCGGTCGCGTTCGGGAGCTTCATGATGGCCGGGCAGAGGCGATCGATGACCTCGTCCACGTCGCGCGAAGGCTCGACGTTGGCCATGGCCCCCGCGCCCAGACGTAGTCCGAGTCGCTGCTGATGAAGCCGTAATGCTCGGTTTCGCGTGCCTTGGGTGGGGTGCTTTCACACGCAAGGCATGCAAGGCATAGCGCTATCGGCCACCTGAGCCTCGGATGCATGCCTGCTGCTTAGGAGACGCGCGGGCAGGCACGCAAGCCGGGCCTGGCGCGCTACCCGGCGCTGACGGCGGCCTGGCGCAGCGTGAAGAAGGCCACCTCCGGCTCGCTGCCCCGGCGCAGATAGGGGCCGCCGAAGCCGAAGCCCAGGCCCCGGTTCACGTACAGCTGGTTGCCATTCACGTGGTAGTGGCCGCGGATGTACGGCTGGCCCGCGCGGCGGAAGAGGGCCTCCGTCAGGCCGCGCACCACGAACTGGCCGCCGTGCGTGTGCCCGGAGAACTGCACCAGCCCCGCGTGCGCCGGCAGCTTCTCCGCCGTGGGCGGCGTGTGCGCCAGCACCAGCCGCGTGCCCGACACCGGCGCGCCGCGGAAGGTGGCCTCCACGTCATCCCGGCCGGTGAGCCCGTCGTCGATGCCCAGCACCGTCACCGGCGCGCCCTTCACGTGCACCTGCCGGTGCTCGTTCTGCAGCACCGTGTACCCCAGCCGCTCGAAGGACTCGCGAAGGTAGGGCGCGTTCACCCAGTGGTCATGGTTGCCCATCACCACGAAGACCGGGCCCTCGATGCCAGCCAGCAGCTCGCGCACGCGCGGCAACGGCTTGGGGCTGTGCGTCACGTAGTCGCCGGTGAGGAACACCAGGTCTGGCTTCTCCGCGTTGACCGCCTCCACCGCGCGGCGGATGCGCAGCGCCGAGGTCGCCTGCCCCACGTGCACGTCCGACAACTGCGCCACGCGCAGGCCGTCATGCTCGGCGTGCATGTGCTGGAGCATCAGCACGTTCTCCGTGAGGGAGAAGTGGTCTCTCCAGCGCAGCCGCCGCTCCGTGCGGAAGGGGTCGGCACCGCTGCGCGCGAGCAGCTCGTTGCGCCCATCCTCCCGAGCCTCCAGCCGGACGGAGTTGGCCGGAGCTGCCAGGGGCGCGGTACGGCGGGCGAGACGTCTCAGGCGCATGCGGTTTCTGTTCCTTTCCGTGCCGTGGACGGCGTGAGGGCTCGGTTCATTCTAAAGAGCCATGCGGGGTGGGTTGAAGGAGGTGTCCCTCGCACGCCTGCCCGGCCAGCGGCCGACGCGCGGGGTGCAGGGGAAACCCTCGCGATTTCAGGAAGATTCCGGCGCGTCCTCGGGCATCCTTCCACCATTGGACAGACGTCCGGGGGGCGTGCAGTGACGGTGACCGTTGGGATTGCTACACCCGGGGAGACGATGACCCCCAGGCTCGGGTCCGCCGCCCGGGACACAGGGCCGGACGTGACAGCTCCAGCAGGCGGAGGAAGCGCCGCGCCTCCGTCCCAGGGCGACGCGCGGCCGGTGGCGCTGGCGGAGCTCATGTCCACGGTGCCGCTGGGCATGGCCATCATCGACCGGGAGCTGCGCTTCGTGGAGGTCAGCGACGCCATGGCCGCCATGCATGGCGTGCCGCGCGAGGCCCACCTGGGACAGCCCATGATGGACGTGCTGCGCGCCGAGCCCTCCGCTGCCGACGTGGTGCGCCGCGTCCGCCGCGTGCTGGAGACGGGCGTGGCGCTGGAGGGCGTGGAAATCATCCACCGCGAGTCCGGCGCCCACGGCGAGCGCACCCGCGTGTACCGCGCCAGCTACCACCCCGTGCGCCGCGACGGCGCCATCGTCGCCGCGTGCATCTACGTGGAGGACATGACGGAGCGCCGCCGCGTGGAGGCCCAGCGTGACGCGGGCGCGGCCCGGGAGCGCTCCGTGCGCGAGCAGGCCCTGCGCGAGACGCAGGAGGCCGTGCGCGCCCGGGACGAGTTCCTCAGCGTGGCGGCCCACGAACTGCGCACGCCCCTCACCAGCCTGCGGCTGCACCTCCAGTTGCTGCTGCGCCAGGTGGGCGGCTCGCAGCAGGAGCCCCCCGCGGAGCTGGCGCCCCGGGCCCGCGTGTTGGACCGGCAGTTGTCGCGGCTGGCGGGGCTGGTCAACACGCTGCTGGACGTGTCGCGGCTGGCCGCGGGGCGGCTGTCACTGGAGCCGCGGGAGCTGGACCTGGCGCAGATGGTGCGGCAGATGGCGGAGGCCTTCTCCGAGGAGTTCAACCGCGCCGGCAGCGCGCTGTCGCTGCACGTGGACGGCCCGCTCCTGGGCGAATGGGATTCGCTGCGCCTGGAGCAGGTGCTGGTGAACCTGCTGTCCAACGCCGTGAAGTACGGCGGGGGCCAGCCGGTGGAGGTGTCGCTGGCGAGCGAGGGGCCCACCGCGGTGCTCGCGGTGAAGGACCAGGGCATCGGCATCTCCGAGGACGGCATGGCGCGCCTGTTCGGCAAGTTCGAGCGCGCGGTGTCGGAGCGGCACTACGGCGGCCTGGGCCTGGGCCTCTACATCACCCGGCAAATCGTGGAGGCCATGGGCGGCAGCATCACCGTGCGCTCCGCGCAGGGAAAGGGCTCCACCTTCATCCTCCGGCTGCCCACCCGGCCCCCGGCGCCCAAGAAGGCCGCCGCGGGCACGCGGTAGGAGGATGCGTCCAGGCCCCGAGGCGCCCACGCGGGGCACCCCGAGGCCCGGGTGTCGTCAGTTGCCGCGCAGGACGGTCAGCCCGCTGTCGGTGAGCACGTACAGCGCCGCCGGCGTCACCCGCGGGTCGTAGATGAGCTGGCGCACGCGGGAGCCGCTCACGTTCGTCACCTTCTCCAGCGTCTTGAGCGGCGTGAGGCGCCACAGGCCCGCCCGGTCCGTGCCGATGTAGAGCGAGCCGTCACCCGTGGCGGCCAGCGCGTTGATGCTCTGGAGCGCGGCGCTCTGCTCGGCGTTGGCGCCGTTCAGCCGCGTGCCCGTCTGGGCCTGGTTGGAGGCCCAGGTAATCGTCATCTCCCACAGGCCGTGGTTCCGGCTGCCCAGGTAGTAGCGGCCGTCGGTGGTCTGCTGGAAGCCGCGCCAGTTGTCGAACTCGCTGATGCTGTTGACCTGGGGCAGGTACGACGACTCCACCTTCATCGGGTTGACGTTCTTGTTCATGTCGTCCCAGTCGCCGTGGTGGGGCGTGGGCGTGACGATGCCGAACATCCACTCGTTGGCGATGAGGACGTCCCCGTCCTGCGCGATGCCCAGGCCGTAGGTGTAGCCCGCCATCTGGCTGCCCTTCTCGTTGAGCCACACCGGGTGCCGGTGGGAGCTGTACTCCAGCCCGCGGATGCGGGTGACGCCGTGGTTGGAGCCCACGTAGACGTCGCCCTGGTCTCTGCCGTGCAACACCGTCACGCAGCTGAAGATGCTGCGGTCCTCGTCGAAGTGGTGGTCGTTGCTGTTGCGGATGCCCAGGTTGTGCACGTCATCCAGCCGGCGCGGGCCCGTCTGCACATAGGGGTTGCCGTTGTCGTCCACCCGGTTGCGCACCGACTGGTGCAGGTGCTCCTCGAGGACAATCTCCCCGCTGGCGTTCAGCTTCACCACGTCCACGTCACCCTGCTTGTAGTACTGGAGCCGGCGGTGGCTGTACGGGAAGCACGGCTTCGTCGGGTCCGGCTGGTAGCACTCGGTGGGGCTGACGAGGTAGTTGGGCTGGAGGCCCGGGAACTCCGGGTCCGGGCGCAGGTCCGTCGTCGCGTAGCCCACGTAGGCGCGGCCCGCGCTGCCGCCGCAGATGACGGTGGAGCCGGTGGCCGCGCGGTCCGGACCGAAGCCGCCCTGCGCCTGGCCAATGGGCGAGCGCGTCCAGACGACCTGCTGCGTGTCCGCGCGCAGCACGCCAATCCGGTCGCCATCCAGCAGCCAGATGTTGTGCGCGGCATCCACGCCCACCGCCTGTGCGCGGGAGATGTTGTAGCGCGACGAGTAGTTCGTCACCGCGTCCGTCGGCCACGGGCCCTCGGGCGCGCCGCTGCCCGCGTCGGGCTCCGGGGCGTGCC
>JBKGHI010000339.1:0-8147 GCA_046520405.1 Myxococcus sp. 1LA | reverse complement strand
GCCTGGACGGGCTTCACCGGCGCGGCGGGGGCCGCGGCCACGGGCGCCACGGCGGCCTCGGAGCGGGACTTCACTTCGAGGAAGCCGTTCAGGCGCGCGAACATGAAGAGCGCCTGGTTGATCAGCGCATCGCGATCCGAGCCCATCTGCTGGGCCATGTCTTCGTACGTCTCCCACAGGTGGTCGGCGATTCCGACCTTGCGGGCGGGACGGGAGTTCTGATCGATCATCGGTCTTGACTCGCGTGAATCAGGAAGCCCCGGACGATAGCAGAGGCTTCCATCCCCGCCCAGTTACTCGAAGGGAACCAGTGCCAATGACTGCGCCCGGTTGTCGGTGAGGGCCCGAAAGCCGACCTGGAGGATGCCGTCCGCCGAAGGGTAGGCGATGTAAGCCATGTCCGCTTCGCGGTTCTGGGCGGCGACCACCGGCCCCGGCAACGTGTAGAAGGCCAGGCCCGTCCCCGCCGTGACGTCCGGCGTGAAGATGTAGTTGCGGATGCCCGAAATCACCGTCACCGCGTACCGGTCTCCCCGGCGCACTTCACGCCCCACGGCCGCCACCCGGATGTGCAGCGGCGGAGGCGGCTGGGGGAAGCGCGACAGGTTCGGCACCGGAGGTGTCTGCGGGTTGGAGTCTTCGTCGAAGTAGAAGCCCTCCGGGTGGAAGAAGTACTCCGTGGGGACGCTGTAGCTCGACTCCCCCGTCACATCGCGCGACAGGAAGGTCCCCGCCTCGTTGAAGAGGACGAAGGGCTGGGCACCCCCCGCACGCACGGTGAACCGAGTCAGGCTGGCGCAGTCCGCCGGAATCTCCTGCGAATCCGCGATGACGAAGCGCACCCGGCTGGTGCCCGCCACCGGCTCCACCGAGGCGATGGGCAGGTCGATGGTGCACAGCGCCTCCGCGCTCTCCAGGACCAGGATGTCCCCTGCCCGCGCCGTCGTGGCCACGGCGGCCTCGGCCTCGAAGAGCCGCGGCGTGGCGGGATCCCTCGGCAGGCTGCTCAGGCCGGGGAGCCCGCCCTGGTAGATGATCCGGTAGAAGCCGTTGGGAACGGAGCCCTCGTAGAGCACCGTGCGCTGCAGCGACGGATCCTGCGTCACCGTCACCAGGTCCGCGGTTTCGATGGTCAGGGGCACCTCGCCGCTATCAAGCAGGGCCACCGAGGAGCGCGCGGTCGCCGCCGACAGGTCGAACTGGCGCAGGTCGCTGGCAGAGAAGAGCGTGATGTAGCCGTTGGACGACGGCATCACCCCCAGCAGCGGCACCCGGACGCCGTCGTTCGTCGAGCCGTCGTCCAGGACGATGCGAATCCGCGGGTCAGGAATCAGGGCCAGGCCGGTCGGCAATCCGCCCGCCGGGAAGATGGGGAGCATCGGCGCACCGCTGAGGTCCCGCGCCGTCTGCCCCGGCGGCGACGACTCGGTGTCCACTGCGAGCACCCCAGTGCACTCCCGCGCGGCCGAGCACGCAGATTCGTCCCGGATGCCGAAGATGTAGCGGCCCGCATTGATGGAACCCGCGTCCGGAATGTCCGCCCGGGGGTGGCTCGCCAGGAGCCGCACCGGCACGTTTCCGAAGCCCGCGGACAGGTCCACCGTGGGCGTGGACGCCTGGAGGCAGTCCGCGACCGGCCCCGAATCCGTGACGAGCAGCGTGCGCCCGGACCGGCCCGAGGCCTGCCTCGTGGCGAGCGCGAACTGGTCCGTGCCCGCCAGCATCGTCATGGCCAGGATGGACTCCCCCGGCTGGAGGCAGAACACGGTCACCGGCTCAGGGAGCGTCCCGGGCTCCGCGGTCAGCAACGCCTCCGGTCCCGGGAGGTCCTGCCGCATCACCCGGGCGCCACCGGTGTCCGCGCTGAAGAGGCCGTCGGGGTCCTGGATGGCGTAGTACAGCGCGCTGGATCCACCGCTGCCCTCGGCGGGCGAGCGCGCGGCGAAGGCCGTGACGATGCTCGCGGCCTGGAGCCGGGCCACCTGCCGGAGCTGCTCCCTCGCGGCGGCCACCACCGAAATCTCCGAGGAGCCCGAGCTGCGCGCGTAGATGTAGGGCCCCGGGACGTCATTGCCTTCCGCGTTGTAGGCCACGTCGCGCGTGAGCGCGTCCGGCCGGTCCAGCACGGGGATGGACAGCGCCTCCAGCGGGTTGGGCGCGGGGACGAAGGTGCGGGGGTTCGACGCCAGGTCGAGCACGCGCAGCTCATCCCGGTCGGAGGACGTGACGAAGACGAGGTCGTTGGCCAGCGTCACGTCGAAGGTGCCGGACAGGCCGGCGAAGCCGGTCGTCGCGTCGGTCGCGGAGCAGCTTCCGGACAGGCCGGCGCTCGCGAGGAGAAGGGCAAGGGTGCTGCGCTTCACGGGGAGGTCTCCTGGCACAGGCTGGTGCCCTGGCGCGGGTCTCGCCCCTGCCGGGCGCCGAGCCGCGCCACCAGCCGCGCGTTCTGCGGCCGGTCGAGGTCGGGGATGTCGATGATGGCCACGCGGCCATCGCCAAAGGTGCTGGTGAAGATGCGAGCGCTGTTGCCCCGGACGTCCGCGGCCAGGCCAAAGGGCTGGCTGGGCTGGTTCGGGTCGTTGTCCCCCACCTGCACCTGGGCGACGAGCTGCCCCACTTCCTCGTCGAAGATGGCCACGGCCTCGTCGCCGCTGCCCGTCACCGCCACCAGGTTGCCACGGCCGGGGCCGCGCGGAATGACCTCCAGCTCGCTGGCGCCCGCCGGCACCGGCAGCGCCGACACGATGCGCACCGAGGGAGTCGTCCCCGCGTCGGGCGCAGTGCCCGCCGCGTTCAGGATGTCCAGGATGAGCAACGTGTCCGGGCCGCGCGCCAGCAGGTAGACGCGCTCGTCCACGATGGTCTGGTCGGGAGCGGCCGGGTCGGGCACGCGCGTGGCCGACGGCACCACCGCCACCCCGCGCGCCTCGCGCACCGAGTACGCCAGCTCCAGGTCGGTCTCCAGCACGCGCCCCGCGACGGTCCGGTCCACCAGCCGCAGGATGAAGCGCGCCGGCAGCGCCCCCAACTGCGCGGACGACGAGTTGCGTCCCGAGGTGTACACGTACCGGCTGCCAATCGCCGTGGCGTGCGCGACGCCGGAGAGCCGGTCGTTCGTCCCCAGCACCACGAAGTCGCTGGTGTTCAGCGCGTCGCGCGTGGGGTTCGCGGCGGACAGGTGCAGCACGTAGCCTTGCAGGTCGGCCTCGGCGAAGGTCGTCGCGGGCCCGGCCAGCTCCGTGTGCGTCACCCAGACCCGGGCGTCATCACCGTTGCCCGCCACGCTGACGCCCAGCGGCCCCGGAGCCGAAGGCAGCCCGTTGGAAGCGCCAGGGACGTCCAGCAGCGACAGCGCGTTGACTCGGCAGTCGCGCTCGCCGCCCTGCACGCAGTTCAGGGAGAGGCCGTCTTCTCCCACGTCGATGGCGTGCAGCAGGCTCCCCTCCGCGCGCGACGGGACGAACAGCCGAGGCGGCCGGCCCGGGGGGCTCCACATGGCCATCTCTCCGGCGAAGCTCTGGATCTGCACGTAGGACTGCGCGCCAATCCCCAGCGACGTGACGTCGTTGGGCAGCGACTCCGCGGGGTCGAAGTCCGTGCCGAAGGGCCGCACGCCCATCGCGTCCAGGTCCAACGCGACGACCGATCCGGAGTCGTAGCACTTGTCGAAGTTGGCGCTGGCTACGTAGAGGTAGCCGTTGGTGGACGTCCCCGCTTCGGGATGCCAGAAGGCAAGACCGCTCGGGTAGACGAGCCGGGTGGACGGAGGAGGCTTGTTCTCGGTGCCGACGTTGCACGACGCGAGAAGCAGCGCGGAGGTAAGAAGGTAGGGGCGCATCAGAGGGGGGCGGAGTGTAGGAAGGGGCCTCCCCCCGGGCAACCGGAAACGCGGCGCGCCATTCCCATGCGCCTTGCGCCCGACGCCGCCGTGCCCCCCGGGGTGCTTCGTTCCCCGGAGGGCAGGCAGGCCACGCGTCAGGCCGCGGCGGCCGTTTCGGCCTGGATCTTCGAGAAGTCGGCCACCAGGTTGAACAGGGTGCCAATCTCCACGAGCAGGCGGATGCGGTTTTCCCGCAGGGCCTTGTCCTCGGCCATGACCATCACCTTGTCGAAGAAGGTGTCCACGGCGGGCTTCAAACCCGTGATTTCCCGGAGGGCCCCGGTGAAGTCATCCGCGCGCACCAAACCCGACACCGTGCTCCGGGCCTGGGTGAAGGCCGTGTGGAGGTGCTTCTCCGGCTCGTCCACCAGCTTCTGGGGGTTGGTCTCCCCGCCCTGCACGTCGCGGCCCTGCTTCTCCACGATGTTGACCACGCGCTTGAAGGCCACGGCCAGGGGCAGGAAGTCCGCCCGGCCGACGATGGCGCTCAACGCCTCCAGGCGCTTCTGTGCGGCCACCAAGTCGTCGAAGCCGGCCGACAGCACCGCCTCCACCACGTCCGTGCGGTGCTGCTCGCCCCACAGTGCTTTGAGGCGGCCGCGGAAGAACTCCAGCACCTGCTCGCGCGGCGCGGGCTCGCCGGCCTTGCGCTTGGCGTTGGCGATCTTCGGGGCCAGCAGCCGGAGCGCCTCGTCCACGGCGGCCGACAGGCTGAAGCGGTAGCCCCGCCCCAGCACCAGCCGGATGATGGCGATGCACGCGCGGCGCAGGGCGAACGGGTCCGCCGCGCCCGAGGGCGCCTTGCCAATGGCGAAGATGCCGCACAGCGAGTCCAGGCGGTCCGCGATGCCGATGAGCGCGCCCGGGTCCTGTGTGGGCAGCGCGTCCTCGGCGCCACGCGGCAGGTAGTGCTCCGCGATGGCCAGCGCCACGGCGTCCGGCTCACCGCCCGCGCGGGCGTACTCGCGGCCATGATGCCTTGGAGTTCGGGGAACTCGCCCACCATGCCGGTGACGAGGTCCGCCTTGGCCAGGGTGGCGCCACGCTCGATGGTGGCCGCGTCCCCGGCCCTCCCCGTCTGCTGCGCCAGCCACAGCGCCAGCGAGCGGAAGCGCTCCACCTTCTCCAGGTAGCTCCCGAGCTGCCCCTGCCACACCACGCGGCCCAGCTTCTCCACGCGGTCGATGAGCGGCGTCTTCCGGTCCTCATCGAAGAAGAAGCGGCCGTCCGCCAGGCGCGCGCGCAGCACGCGCTGGTAGCCGCGCAGGCTGAGCTGCTCGTCGCGCACCGGCGTGTTGGACACGGCGATGAACTTCGGCTGCAGCTTGCCGGCGCCGTCCACCAACGAGAAGTAGCGCTGGTGGCTCTTCATCTCCTGCACCAGCACCTCCGGGGGCAGGTCCAGGTGGCGCTCCTCGAAGGTGCCCACCACGGGGCTGGGCAGCTCCACCAGGTTCGTCACCTGGTCCACCAGCGCCTCGTCCTCCAGCAACTGGGCGCCCGCCTTGCTCGCGGCCGCCTTCACCTTCTCCACCAACTGCGCGCGGCGCTTCGCGATGTCCGCCACCACGTGCGCCTTCTCCAGCGCCGCCTCATAGTCCGCAGGCGCCTTCAGCTCGATGGCACCGGGCGACAAGAAGCGGTGGCCACGCGTGGCCCGGCCGCTCGTCACGTCGCCGAACACCACGGGCAGCACGTCGTTCCCCAGCAGCGCCACCAGCCACTGCACCGGGCGCGCGAAGGACGTGTCCACGTCACCCCAGCGCATGGACTTGCGGAAATTGATGGAGTGCACCGCCACGTGCAGCGCGTCCTTCAAGATGTCCGCCGCCGGGCGGCCCTTCTCCTCCACGCGCGCGGACACGTATTCGCCCTTGGGCGTGGTGGCCCGGCCAAGCTGCTCCACCGTGAGCTTGAGCCCCTCGGCGAACTTCTCCGCCGCCTTGGTGGGCTTGCCCTGCGCGTCGAAGGCCGCCTTGGCGCTGGGGCCCAGCACCTCCTTGACGATGTCCTCGCCCGCGTCCGCCACGTCCTTCACCCACACCGCGAGCCGCCGCGGCGTGCCGAAGGTGCGCACCTCGCCATGCTTCAAGCGGGCGTCGGTCATGCGCTCGGTGATGACGCGCTTCAGGTCCTCCAGCGCGGGGCCGATGAACGACGCCGGAATCTCCTCGGCGCCCACCTCCAGGAGCAGGTCACGCGCCATGGGCCACCTCCGCCTTCTGCTTCTTCTCCACCGGCTTGTTCAGGACGACCGTCTTCCAATAGTCGCTGGCCGGCTTGCCCTCCAACACCGGGGGCTGCTCCCCCACGGTCCACGGCGACTTGAGCAGCGGGTAGCCCAGCCGCTCACGCATCTGGAGGTAGCCCTCCGCGCACAGCCTCGCGTTGTCGCGCACGCGCTTGATGAAGGCGGCGCGCTCCGTGACGGAGATGGCGCCGCGCGCGTCCAGCAGGTTGAAGGCGTGCGAGCACTTCAGCGCGAAGTCGTACGCGGGCAGCGGCAACTGGCGCTCGATGAGGCGCTTGCACTCCTTCTCGTACGCGTCGAAGAGCGCGAAGAGCATCTGCGCGTCCGACTCCTGGAGCGCGTACTTGCTCATCTCCACCTCATTGGGGTGGAACACCTCGCGGTACTTCACGCCCTTGACCCACTCGATGTCGAAGACGTTCTCCACGTTCTGCAGGTACATGCAGATGCGCTCGAGCCCGTAGGTGAGCTCCGCGGCGACGGGCTTGCAGTCGAAGCCGCCGCACTGCTGGAAGTAGGTGAACTGCGTCACCTCCATCCCGTCACACCAGACCTCCCAGCCCAGGCCCCAGGCGCCGAGCGTGGGCGACTCCCAGTCGTCTTCGACGAACCGGATGTCGTGCTCCAGCGGGTCGATGCCAATCTTCCGCAGCGACTCCAGGTACAGCTCCTGGACGTTCTTCGGCGCCGGCTTGAGGATGACCTGGAACTGGTGGTGCTGGAACAGGCGGTTGGGATTTTCTCCGAACCGGCCGTCCGCGGGACGCCGCGACGGCTGCACATACGCCACGTTCCAGGGCTCCGGGCCCAGGGCACGCAGGAAGGTGTACGGGGCCATCGTGCCCGCGCCGACCTCGACATCATAGGGTTGCGTGTTGATGCACCCCTGGTCGGCCCAGTGCTTCTGGAGCGTGAAGATAAGGTCCTGAAAATACATAGCGCGCGGACCCTAGTGACGGGGGTCCGTAGCGTCAAGGACGGCGCTCACTCCTTGTACAGTGGGAGATCCGCCAGGCGGATTTGAATCTTCGTCTCCTCGCCCGGCTTGATGGGAGCCGACAGGAGCCGGCTCTCCGACTCCACTCCCGTCGGATCCACCACGCGCAGCCGGTAGACCCCCACGGGCAGCGGGAATTTCCTCAGCGGCGTGGTGCCCAGCTCGGTGGCGCCGTCGAAAACCGCCGCGCGCGGCACCGTGTAGAGGGTCATCCACCCCAGTCCCGCCTTCGCGGCGCCCTTCGCCGTGCTGGTATCCAGCACCTCGGCCATTCCCTCCGGGTCCTGTGTCACGGTGGTGACGGGCTCGGCGGCCGGACTGGCGGACGCCACACGCGGCGGCGGACTGGCGGGGGGCGTCGCACCCGAGGCCGGCGCGGCCTTCGCACCGGCGATGGGCGTCCCACCAGCAGTCGGCGCGGCCTTCGCGCTGGTATCCGGTTCGGCCTTGGGAGCGGACGCCCACCGGGCCGGCGAGGAACCCTCCTTCGCCTTTCGCGCGGTCGCCGTCTTCGGCGGTGGCGCGGCTTCGGGGTTGGCTGGCTCCTCATCGGCCGCGGACGGCTCGGCCTGGACCACGGCTTCGGGCTCGGCCGGCGCTTGCGGCCGCTCGGGCTCCGGCTCCTGGCGGCGGAAGCCCGGCGGCGGCCCCGCCTGCTGCGGTGGCCACGGCTGGTTCGCGGGGTCTTCCTCGGACGGCGTGTTCAGCTCGGCCGACACCCACGCCTTGGCGGACTCGAAGGCAGGCTGGAGCTGGGCCCTGACGGCGGGAAGCGTCGCCGCCCACCCCAGGCCTCCGAGCACGAGCAGCAGAAACAGCCGGCCCATCCACCGCGAAGGCGGGCGGGCAACGGGCGTCTCCACAGGCGTATCCACCGCCTCGGATGCCCCCGGCCGTGCTGGGCGCCGGGCCCCCTCCGCGCTGGGACGTGGCGGCCGGGAGCGGAAGCGTTGCGTCTGGAGGTCGCTCGGCTCGTCGAAGGATTCGGGCTCGGGCGGAGCCTCCTGCCGGGACGGAGG
>JBKGHI010000338.1:0-8194 GCA_046520405.1 Myxococcus sp. 1LA | reverse complement strand
GCTCGCGGCCTCGGCTTGCGGCGCCGCGCTGGGGGCCGGTTGAATCCAGGGCTCGAGCGCCTGGGCCAGCTCCTGGGCCTCCGCGAAGCGCGCGGCCGCGTCCTTCTTCAGCGTGCGCTCCACCACCTGGGAGAAGTCGTCCGGCACCTCCGCGCGCACGCCGCTGAGCGGCGCGGGCACATCGTGAAGCACGGCGGACATCAAGGCCACGTTGTCCGCGATGTCGATAGGCCGCCGCCCCGTCACCATCTGATACAGGCAGGCGCCCAGCGAGTAGATGTCCGCGCGTCCGTCGACAGGGCGGCAGCGGATCTGCTCCGGGGCCATGTACGACGGCGTGCCCACCCAGGCGCCGGACGCCGAGCCCAGCGCGGTGGCGTCGTCTTCATGCATGAGCCGCGCGACGCCGAAGTCCAGCAGCTTCACCTGAAGGGCATCGGTCCCCGTGTCGACGAGGAAGATGTTGTCGGGCTTGATGTCGCGGTGGATGACGCCGGCCTGATGCGCTGTCGCCAGCGCGGTGGCCACCTGGTGGGCAATGGCCGCCGCGCGCGCCACGGGCAGGGGGCCTTCCTTCTTCAACAGCGAGCTCAGCGTCTGGCCCTGGAGCAGCTCCATCACCAGGTAGGGCGGGTCATCCGGCTCGTCGAGGTAGTCCATCACCTCGACGATGTTCGGGTGCCGCACACCCGCGGTGGCCTGGGCCTCGCGGCGGAAGCGCGCGTGCATCACCGGCACGCCGATGAGGTGCTGCTGGAGCACCTTGACTGCAACGGTGCGGCCCACGTCGAGCTGCTCCGCCTCGTAGACCGCGCCCATCCCCCCCACGCCAATCCGCCGGCGCAGTTGGTATTTCTGCCCCAGCACTGTCCCGACCAAGGATGAGCGACTCATTGCGCTACGTGTATACCCGAGCCTGATGAAGAACGTTGGCGCCAGTCCACCCGATGACGGGTGCCGCCGCCGTTGAATTCGCGGAAGGCCCTTCGCTCAGCGACCTGCCGGGATTGTAATTGTTTCGGGAGTTTCGCGGAGCTGTTTCACCCGGGGTCCTGGCGACCCTTCCTGGTGGGAATCGCTCCGCCGGGCCGTGGCGTGAGGCGCGCGCAGTCTTCTCAAGGCCTGGGCTTTTTCGTTTCCTGAGACGGGTTTCGTGAACGGATTCCTGGGCTTAGGGGGACTCGGAGGCTGAGTTCGTCGTTGGTGAACTGCGTCGTTGACGCGAGGGGCCTGGCTCATTTCTATCGCCGCTCGCACCTAGCAAGGGAGTTGCCGTGGCAGGACAGACGGTTGAATTGACCCAGGAGAACTTCGAGCGCATCACCCAGTCGCCGGGTGTCTGCGTGGTGGACTTCTGGGCGGAGTGGTGTGGTCCCTGCCGCGGCTTCGCACCAACCTTCGAGGCCGCCGCGAAGCAGTTCCCGAACATCACCTTCGGCAAGCTGGATACGGAGGCGCAGGAGGCGGTCTCCGGCCGGCTGGAGATTCGCTCCATTCCCACGCTGGTGGCCTTCAAGGATGGCGTCGAGGTCCGGCGCGCCTCGGGCGCGATGTCCGCCGCGGCGTTCGCGACCTGGCTGGGCAGGCTGGACTCGGTGGACCTGGCCGTCGAGCAGCAGCGGGCCGTGAATCGGAAGCTGACGGAGGAGGGCACGCCTCCGCCCGGCATCCCGCCCCATGCGGAATGGGATGATGGGGACCAGGAGTGGTGCTTCGGCGACACCGACGAGGGTGGGGAGAAGCACGGCCCCTGGAAGTACTGGCGCGCCGACGGCACCCTTTGCAACGAATGCATCTTCGTCCACGGCAAGCCTCACGGGCCCTTCAAGCGCTTCCATGAGAGCGGTGAGGTGTCCCAGGACGGTGCCTTCGAGCAGGGCAACCTGCATGGCCCGCGCACCTGGTACGCGTCCGACCAGTTCACCACCGAGCGGATGCATGAGAACGGCGTCTGCGAGGAGGTCCGCCGCACGGTGATGGTCTACGCGCACGGCCGCGTGACGCAGGTGCTGCACTACAACGGTGCGGGTGAGCGCGTGGTGCCCTCCACCGGCGTGCCGTACCCCACGCGGCCCGCGAATCTCCCGGAGAAGGCGGAGTATCGCGAGGACCTGGACCAGTGGGCGTCCGTGTCGCTCAACGCGGCGGGGGAGCGCCATGGCTTGTGCCGGTTCTGGGACCGGGATGGGGGCCTCGGCTGGGAGGCGGAGTTCCAGGAGGGCAGCCGCAACGGGCGCTACCACTCGTCCGCGGAGGGCGAGTACGCCGACCCTCGCGTGGCGTTCGACGAGGGGGAGATGGCGGACGACTTCGCGTGCGGCACGTGGAAGCTGCTGGACGCGGACCGGAAGGTCGTGGCCATGAGGGACCTGGGCGTGGCCCAGGACCCTGCGGCGCTCGATGCCTCCGAGGTGTTCTCGAACCTGCCGAGGACGGCGGAGGCCTGGCGCGAGTTCGCCGGGCAGGCGCGAGCCGAGCGCCGCTACCGGGAAGCGCTCCTGGCCATGGCACGTGCCAGCGCGGTGTCGTTGGACGTGGCGCCATTGAAGGCGTGGCTGGAGGCGCTCACCCTGCCGCGTTCAGAGTCGAGCGCGCGCGAGCACGCCGAGGGCGTGATGAACAGCGCGGCGGATGAGCGGGCGGCGCTGGCGGATGCGCTGCTGCGGGGCGCGGAGCCCGCGACCTTGTTCCGGGGGCTGGCGGTGCTGCACGACCAGCAGGATCGGCCCCGGGCGGCGTTGGACTTCATCCTGGCCGCGATGCTGCTGGCGCCGGAGCGCCCGGCATACCTGTTCACCCGGAGCCTCATCATGGCGAACCTGGGGCTGGGCGAGCAGATGCGGAAGGACGCGGAGGCGCTGGCGCCGTTCGAGCCGGATTCCTGGAAGTTCCTCTCGGCCTACGCGCGGGTGCTCTTCCCGCGCTTCGAGTTCTGGGCGGGGCGGGAGCCAGCACACTGCACGTTCACCGAGGTGCCGACGGGCCCGTGAAGGAGCTCGACGCGGTGCAGGCCGTGGTGCGCAAGTACGCCACGCGGCTCCAACTGCTGCGCGCGGAGATTCTGTCCCGCTTCAAGCCGGGGACGGACGTGCCCTGGTTGCCGCCCGATGTGTCGCCCCTGCTGCCGGACGGGCCCGTTGAGCTGGAGCAGACCGAGGTCGAGGACGCGGACGGTGACTCGGTGGAGGTGGACGAGACGCTGTCCCTGAAGGGGATGGGGCTGCCGGCCTTGTCCCGCGCGGTCCGTGGGGATTGGAGCGCGCTGGTCTGGCTGCTGTGGGCGAGTGGGGAGGATGCGATTCGGATGCCGGATGCGCTGACGCCTCCCGCGGACTTCGGTCAGGCGGCGGGGCAGGCGACGCAGCGGCTGTGGCAGTGCCGCAACCGGCGGACCCGTGGCCGGATCGACCCGGATCTGCCAACGTTCGATTTCGAAGGGGTCGCCCTCCAGGAGCTGCATCCGAACCTGGCGGGGATTGCCGAGGAGCAGTACGCGGAGACGCAGGCGATGTTCTTCTGGCTGACCGACGCGAACCACGTGTCTCCGTGGCAGGCCAATCTGAGGGGGTAGTCATGAAGCGGATTCGTCAGACGATTGAAGTCTCCGAGCCCCTGTGGCGGGCGCTGGAGTTGATGAGCCGCGACATGGGCGTGGACCGGGATGCGCTCGTGGCGCAGGCCCTGTTCCAACTCGCGCGCCAGAATGGCTACGTGTCCCCCACGGTGGTGCCGCTGGGCGGTGAGGCGCAGGGTGGGGCAGGTGCCTCGGTTCCCGTGGCCCAGGCCGCTGCGTCCGTGGTCCAGGCCGCCGCGCCTGTGGTCCAGGTCACTGCACCCGTGCCCCAGGTCGCCGCACCCGTGGCGGTGACGACGGGCGTGGCCGCGCCTCCGGTTGTCGTGCCGGTGGCTCCGGTAGCGCCGCCTGCGACGGAGGCGGTGGAGACGGCGCCGGCAGCGGCCGTGGCAGCAGTCGCGGTGTTGGCCCCGGTTGCTCCGGTCGTGGACACGCCCTCCGTCGATGAGCCGACGGAAGATCCCGCGACGGAGCCTCCTGGCGTCACCGCGGTGCCCTCCGTCGTGGCGCCGATGCCTTCCCCCGCGCTGGTGCTCGCACGGATGCAGGAGATTCTCGCGGAGGTCGAGGCGTCCGTGGCTCCGTCAGAGGGGCTGGCTGCGGAGTCGGACGAGGAGTCCGACGACGACGCGGACGAGGACGATTCGGACGACGACGCGGATGAGGGCTCCGACGACGATTCCGACGAGGACGAGGACTCCGACGAGGACGATTCGGACGACGACGCGGACGAGGACTCCGAAGACGATTCCGACGACGCGGATGAGGACTCGGAGGATGACGCGGCCGAAGCGGCGTCAGCGGACGCCGATGCCTCCGATGAGGACGACCTGGACGACGAGCCCTCCGATGACTCGGAGGCCGCGGCAGCGGCGGACGACTCGGATGACGACGCCGGGGCCTCGGCGGGCGGAGATGGGAAGAGGGATGTCTCCAGTGACGACATCGCCGCGGAGCTTGCGGCGCTGGGCGTCGTGGAGGACCCCACCGATGCGGCTCTGCCGGAGGCGCCTGTCGCGACACCGGTCGCGGCGCGTCCGTTGGTCGCGCGTCCGATTCCGAAGCTCCGTCCGCCAGACGAAGCCGCGACGATTCTGGAGGACCAGTCGGCGGAGACCACCAACATCGTGAAGGCGCCGGCGCCGCTGGAGGTCTTCGTCCGATGGGCGCAGGGCACGCCGGTGGCCATCTCCACGGAGCGCTTCACGATTGGCCGGGGGCCTCGCTGCAGCCTCGTCGTGCGGTCAGAGCGCGTCTCGCGCGAGCACGCCGTCGTCACTCGCGTGGGGGATGAGGTCTTCATCGAGGACCTCAACTCGTCGAACGGGACGTGGCTCAACAACGAGCGCATCACCAAGCATCAGGTGTCGGACGGGGACGAGTACATGCTCGGCACCGAGTCCGTGTCCTTCACGATGCGTCCCGCAGGCGGTTGAGCAAGGGGCGGCGATATGGCGTTTGGACTTCCGACTCGGGTGGAGAAGGTCGAGACCTCTGTCGACGCCAAGGTCCGGGTGGCGCAAGTCGTGGGGTGGGAAGACCCCGCGAAGAACGACGGCATCAGCCGGTCCTACGCCTACGTGCGTGAAGAGAAGGAGTACGTCGTCAAACGGGAGATTGGGAGCGGCGGGGACTCCTACTCCTGGAAGCACGTGGAGTCCGTGATTGAGCAGGTGGGACCGCGAGAGCTGTGGGGGGGGACCCGGGCCAGTGAGGACGGCGCGGTTACATTCTGGGGCCTGATGGCGGCGATGCCGGTGGGCGCCGCGCTCATGGGGCTGGTCGAGGGAGCTACGGCGGCCCTGGTGCTGTTGGCGGCGGTTCCGCCAATCGGGGCTGCCCAGTGGTGGATGCTCCAGACGAGCATCCGGAAGACATCTGCGGACCTGGGGCGTGCGCTGCGCGAACCCGAGGCGGTGGTTACGCAAGCAGTTGCATCAGGTCCGCACGCGTAATCGCGGTGGCTCCGGAGGCGCCGCCGAGCGCGGCCTCGAACAGCTCCCGCTTCTTGGCCTGGAGCGTGAGGATCTTCTCCTCGACCGTCCCCTGGGACACCAGCCGGTACACCATGACGGGCCGCTGCTGGCCGATGCGGTGCGCGCGGTCCGCGGCCTGGGCTTCCACGGAGGGGTTCCACCACGGGTCCACGAGGAAGACGTGGTCCGCCGCCGTGAGGTTGAGCCCCGTGGCGCCGGCCTTGAGCGAAATCAGCATCACCGGCGGGCCCTTCGGGTCCTGGAAGGACGCCGCCACCGCGCCGCGGTTGGCCGTGCTGCCATCCAGCCGGATGAAGCCGATGCCCGCCTCCTGGAGCGCGGGCTCGATGAGGTCCAGCATCGACGTCCACTGGGAGAAGACGAGCGCCTTGTGCCCGTCCTCCACCGCCGTGCCCAGCGCCTCCACCAGCGCCTGGACCTTGGAGGACGTCTTCGCCTGCTGCCCTGGCACGAGCGCCGGGTGGCACGCCGCCTGCCGGAGCCGCAGCAGCGCCTCCAGGGCCTTCAGCACGCTGCCACCCGCCTCGAGCTGCGACACCACTTCCTCGCGCGTCGCCGCATAGACGGCGTCGTAGACGGCGCGCTCCCGCTCGGTGAGCGTGACATGGCGCACGGCGTCCGTCCGGGGCGGCAGCTCCGGCGCCACGTCCCGCTTGAGCCTGCGCAGGATGAAGGGCCGGATGCGCGCCCGCAGCCGCTCCGCCGCGCCCTTGTGGTTGTCCGTCACCGGCCGCGCCCAGCGCTCCTCGAAGTCCTTCCGCCCACCCAGCAAGCCCTGGTTGGTGAAGTGCATCAGGCTCCAGAGCTCATCCAGGCGGTTCTCGATGGGCGTGCCGCTCAGCGCCAGCTTGAAGTCGGCCTGCAAGCCATACGCGGCCCGAGCCACCTGGCTGTCTGGATTCTTGATGGCCTGGGCCTCGTCCAGCACGACGGTGCTCCACTGCTTCGCGCCCAGGACCTCCGCGTCCAGACGCATCAGGGCATACGTCGTCAGCGTCACGTCGGCCGACTCATCCAGTGAGCGACCGGGGCCGTGGTACACGGAGACCTTCAGTGAAGGCCGGAAGCGCTTCACCTCCGCCTCCCAGTTGGGTAGCACGCTCGTGGGCGCCACCACCAGGGTGCCCGGACCCAGTGAGCAGATGGTCTGCAGCGTCTTGCCCAGACCCATGTCGTCTGCGAGCACGCCGCCCAGGCCCGCCTGCCGCAGGAAGGTGAGCCAGCTCACGCCCTGGAGCTGGTAGGGACGCAGCGTCGCCGTGAGGTCCCCCGGCAGTTGCGGCTCGGGGAGCTTCTCGAAGCCCTTCACCAGCGGCGCCAGTCGCTCCAGGGAGGGCGGGGAGGGGTGCTCCAGCGCCTCGCACAGGTCGTTGAGCTGCGGAATCGCGTGATTGGCGAGCCGCCCATCCCGGCCTCGCGCGGACAGCAGGTCCGCCACGCGCTGGCCATGGGACTTCAGCCACTCCGCGGGCAGCGGCGCCCAGCCACCACCTTCCAGCGGCACCAGCCCGAGCCCTTCCTCCCACGCGCGGAGGACCGCCGCCGCGTCCACGGTGCGCGGCGACTCCCGGTCCTCGCCCTCCACCTGGAAGTCGAACGAGAAGCCCACGTGCGGCACACCCGCGCCTCCGGCGTCCGAATCCACCTTGAGCACCGGGCGGAGCTGCACGTTCGGCTGGGTCACCACGGCGGCGCCATCCCCCGTGAGTCCTCCGCGCCAGCGCCGCAGCTTGTCGGCGAGCTGGACGGCCTCCTTGCCTTGCACCGTCACGCGGCGGCCGGGCGCCATGTTCAGCTCGTCACGGAGCTGATGGATGAGCAGCTGCTCGGCGGCTTCGTCGCGCACGGGCGCGGCACCCTTCAGGTACACCATGCGCCCGCTGTCGATGCGGACGGACGGGGGGGAGCCGTACACCAGCGTCGGCAGCACGGAGAGCCCCGTGTCGAGCTGGTTCAAGTCCAGGGAGATGCGCGGCTTCAACGTGCGGTCGATGGGCGGCAGCCGCTGGCTCCGCACGTCCACTGGCATGCGCCGCGCGATGTCCGGCAGCACCTTCCCCGTCAGGTCTCCCATCTGGTGGGGCGCGAAGGCGCGCTCCTGCGGCAGCTTCTCCAGCCACGCGCCCGTGAGGCCCTGCTCCCCCAGCGGGCAGAGCGTGCCGCTGCACAGCGCGATGCCCGGGCTCACCACCTCGGTGACGCGCGGGTCCTTCTCCACCTTGAGCACCGTGCTCTCTCCCCGGTCCTCCACGGTGACGCGGGGCATGAGGGGCTCGCTCGTCACCGACACCAGGGCGCCGTCGAACAGCACGGTGCGCGCGGGCTCCAGGGCGCGAAGCAGCGCGCTGAGCCGCTCCGTTGGCAAGGCGCCGCGTGTGGGCTTCGCCAGCAGCTTGTCCGCGACCAGGTCGCACGGCTGCACCTGGATGCGAGCGGCCTCCACGGGATTGGTGAGCAGGGAAGCCAGGCTGCGCGCCAGCAGACGCGCGGTGTTGTCGGGGCGCACCACCAGCCGCTCCAACTGAAGCCCGCCATCCACGCGCTTGAACCGGTACACCATGCGCTCCGGCTTCGGCGCGCCACCCGCGGGCGCCACGGGCCGGGCCACGGTGCTGGCGCCCGG
>JBKGHI010000337.1:0-8262 GCA_046520405.1 Myxococcus sp. 1LA | reverse complement strand
CTGGAACTACGTCCTCAAGCCCCGGATGGATAATTAATTTCTGATCAAGCCCTAACCGAGGAGAGCCGCTGAGCATCGAATTGCACCACCACGCAGTACGGCAATGACGCAGCGAAAGAAGCGTGGGGCTCTTTGTGCTGGCAGCAGCCTCCGCGCCCGTCCGCCGTCGTGAACCACCCCACCCGCCCGAGGTATCCTCGCGAGCTCTCTCGATACGCGGAGGTTCACATGATGAGGCCCTGGCGAATTCAATGGAGTGCCATGCTGCTCCTCGGGGTCCTGTGTCTGACCGGGAGCGCGCTGGCACAGGAACCCGCCAAGCTCACGCCCGAGGCCCTTCGCATTGAACGCCGGGTACAACTCGTGAAGTTGTGGGGAGCGGTTCGTTTCCGGCACCCCTATGCCTTCTCCAAGCCCGCCGAGTGGGACGCGGCATTCATCGCGGCCCTGCCCAAGGTAGAGGCCGCGCAGGATGCAGCGGCCTATGCCGCCGCGGTCCAGAGCATGCTCGCGGCGCTGGGCGACCCGGCCACATACGTGGAGCGTGCGACGCCACCGACCTCGGGCCCCGCCCCCACTTTGCGTGCCATCAAAAGCTGGGAGAAGGACGTCCTCGTGCTCGATTTGCGCAACCTGCTGGGAGGGAAGGGGCATGAATCCTTGCAAGCGCTGAGTCAAACGCTCGACGCGGACGCCGCCCGAGCCCGCGCGGTGGTGCTGGACCTTCGCATGCGAGGACTCCAGCGCCAGGGGCTCTCATGGGAGGTACCGCACCTCCTGCGCCACCTCATTGACGGCGAGCTGAGCGTGCCCGGGATGCGCGAGGTGCTCCACACCGGTCTGAAGCCGCAGAATGGCGACCAGGGCCCCTATCGCACCGAGCTCACTGTCGCCCCAGATGAGTTCGTCATGGGCACGCCAGGAAAGAAGCCAGGGCTCCTCGTCTTCCTGGCGGACGAGGACTCCGTCATCGACCCCGCCATCCTCGCCCTGCGCGCACGAGGGAAGGCGCTCCTGGTGACCGAAGGCCCACTCAATGATTCCGCCATCAACATGCAGGCGATCATTCCCATCGGCGAAGGCCATCGCGCGCTGGTCAACGTCAGTGAATCCGTGTTGTCGCTCTCGGCTGACGTGCAGCGTCCCGCGCGCTCCCGCCTGGATGGCCCTGACGAGGGGATGCGGCAGGCGCTCTCCCTGGCGGCCCGTCCCCCCAAGAAAGTCCCCCTCACGGCCGCGGCGTTCAGGCCAACCGGTGGCTGGCGCCCTGAGCCAGGATACGAGGACGCGCGCTATCCATCCCGTGAGCTTCGCCTGCTGGCCGGAGCCAAGCTTTGGACGGTGGCGCACTACTTCTTCCCGTATTCCCACCTGATGGATCAGCCGTGGGAGCCCCGTCTGCCGGAGCTGCTCAAGAAGGTCGAGGAGGCCCGGGACGCAACAGCCTATGCGCTCGCCTTGGCTGAAGCGGGAACCTGGCTGCAGGACGGACACGTCGTCATGCGCGGCCACCCCGAACTCCAGCGCTTCTTCGGCATCAGCCCACCGGTATCGGTGACGGACATCGACGGCAAGGTCGTGGTCCTGGAGGTGCGTTCCCCAGAAGCCGCGCCCGGACTCGCGGTGGGCGACATCATCGAGAAAATCGATGGTGAACCCATCGAGACGCGCGTGCGTCGGTTCACCCCGTACACGATGGGCTCCACGCCTGCCTCACTCCGGGACAACCGCCTGCGGCGCGCACTCTTCGGGGCGGAGGGCTCCACCACGACGCTCAGCGTGCGCGGCGCCAGGGGCCTCAAGGACGTGAAGCTCGCATACCAGTCGGGACGGCCCCCGCCCGCTTCCACCCAGGCACCCTACCGCGTGCTGGAGGGGAACATCGGCTTCGTGGACTTCCGCTTGCTGGAGGCGGGGCAGGTGCCGGAGATGTTCGAGGCGTTGAAAGACACGCGCGGCATCGTGTTCGACCTCCGCAACTATCCGCGCGGCAGCATGTGGGCACTCGCCCCGTATCTCGACGTGAAGGGTTCACGTCCCTATGCGCAGTACGAGCGCCCGCGCGCGGGGGGCTTCCGCGGAGGGCGCGAGAAACTCAGCGACGCCGTCCCTGTCAGCGATGTCCCCAAGTACCGCGGCCGCACGGTGACGCTCATCGACACACGAACCATCAGCCAGGCGGAACATACCGGGCTGATGCTCGAGGCCACCACGGACACCCTCTTCCTGGGCAGTCCCACGGCAGGCACCAACGGAGACATCACCCATGCCGTGCTCCCTGGAGGCATCCTCTTCACCTTCACCGGTCAGGAAATACGCCACGGGGATGGCCGGCAGTTGCAACGCATTGGGCTCATTCCCCACGTGAAGCTCCGCCCGACAATCTCAGGCCTCCAAGCGGGCCGTGATGAACTCCTGGAGCGAGCCGTCCAACTCCTGCGTGAAGGAACTCCCAGCAGCGAAGGCGTCCGTGGCGCACCTGCGCATTGAGCCAGGCATCATCGGCGCGGAGCAGCCAAACCGCCACACCGGTCATCCCGGAACCAGTCCTTACCTCTGGAACCTGGCTCTGCAAGACGTATCCGGAAAGGGCCTGGGAACCCCAAGCGGCATTTGTTGCCCGCCGGCCCCTCTTGCCAGGAAAACCGGAGGGGGCTATTCGTAAGGACATGATTCGCGTCGTGAGTGCTCATCGATTTAGCAGCCCCCCGGCCCCCTTCGGGTGTCGGGAGGCCGTGCTGCACTGAGCGCGCACGCACCTCTCGTTGGCGAAACGCCGTCTGGCGCGACGCCCACCCGGAGCCGCCGGGGGGGCATCCCAGGCCGGTGACGCCGGGCGGACTTCTCGCCGGGCGCGCCGGAGACCGCTGCGTTTCCCACCACTCCCGAGAGGTCTTCCATGTCGTCCCTTCCCATCTCCATCCTCAGCGCCGAGGAGCTTCGGCGCGCCCTGTCCGTCCGTGATTTGACCGACCCCGCGCTGGGTCCCCATGCGTTGCAACACCTCGTCTCCGCGGCGCTGGAGGCCCTGCGCGCCACCTGGGGCTGCGAGGTCCTGGTGCATCGCCAGAGTCCCGTCGTCTCCATCGCCGACAACTACGACCGGCTCCACTACCCACCCGGCGGCGTGGCCCGCGATACGCGCTACACCCGGTATGTCTGCGACACGGCGCTCCTGCGCTCCCAGACGTCCGCCATGATTCCAGGCGTGCTGCGCCGGCTCGCGGCGTCCCCGCCTGACGACGTGCTCATCGCCTGCCCGGGCCTCGTCTACCGCCGCGACTGCATCGACAGATTGCACACCGGAGAGCCACACCAGATGGATGTGTGGCGCATCCGCCGAGGCCCGCCACTCACGCCCGAGGACTTGCGGCGGATGATTGCCATTGTGGTGGGCGCCCTGTTGCCCGGGCGTGAGCAGCGGCTCACCGATGCGGTGCATCCCTACACGACGGACGGCCTCCAGATAGACGTGCGCGACGGCGCGGACTGGGTGGAGATTGGCGAGTGTGGCCTGGCGCTGCCCGCCCTGCTGGCGGAGAGCGGCCTGGAGGCGGGCCCCGTCACCGGGCTCGCCATGGGCCTGGGCTTGGACCGCATCCTCATGCTGCGCAAGGGGCTGGATGACATCCGGCTGTTGCGCTCCACGGACGCGCGCATCGCCCGGCAGCTACTGGATCTGGAGCCCTATCACCCTGTGTCATCGATGCCGGCGGTGCGTCGCGACATGTCCCTGGTGTTGGACGAGGGCCGCACGCCGGAGGAGCTGGGCGACGCGGTCCGCGCCGCGCTGGGAGCAAGGGCGGAGCTGGTGGAGAGCGTGGAGGTGGTGAGCCAGACGCCCTACGCCGAACTCCATCCCAACGCGGTGAAGCGCCTGGCCATCCGGCCGGACCAGAAGAACGTCCTGCTTCGCGTGGTGCTGCGCTCGCTGGAGCGCACGCTCACACATGACGAGTGCAACGTGCTGCGCGACGACACCTACGCGGCACTGCATCAGGGAACCACATGGGAGTGGGCCGCCCGCCCGCGTCCCGAAGATGCCCAGACGTCGTAGTCGCGGGCACGGACACTTCCACGGTTCACACATGCCGGACTGGCGACACCACCGCCTGAAAATTCCTCGAAAAATCGTGAACCGAAGACTCCCAGGAACAGTCGTTCAAGAGGGCGCGGGATGACCTCGCATCAGGGTGCATGACTCCATGCACCCGCGTGGGTCCTTGACGCGCCGAGCCCTCGGAGTGGGAGGGCTCGGCGCGTTTGAGCATCGCTTGCGTTCATTCCGCGCAGTGCCGCGAGAGCCGGCTCATGGGGGGTCGCTCGATGCGATTACAGCGAAGGAGAGAGACATGCGTAACGGAATGAAGTGGCTCGCGATGGGAAGCCTGGGACTGGCGCTGTGCACGGGTTGCACGGGGGCGGAGGCAGAGCCCGCGGGCGCGGGTGATACGCAGACGCCTGTCAGCACGACCACCGAGGCCAGCGCCGTGCTGCGCATCGACGTCGAGCCGGGCCACACCGTCACGTTCTACGAGCCCGCGCCAGGTGCCCTGTACATGGCGGAGCACAAGCAGGCGGAGCAGGCGTTCGTGCTCGGTGCCAAGGAGGCTTCGGACGCGCTGCTCGCGTTCGAGCGGCTGCGTCCCGGGCCCGGTTCCCGCGGAGCTCCAGGCCGCGTACGACCGCGCACGGAGCCTTCCGAGCGACGTGAACGCGCAGGAGTCCAACCAGGGCGAAGGGCAAGGGACAGACGCTGCGGTGCTCGCGAAGCGCCCGGGCGTCGCCGAGCAGGCGCTGACCTCGTCCAGCAGCGCGGCCACGTTCGTCAACAACGGCGGCTGCGATTGGGGTCCGCGGTGGAGCACCTGCAAGGCGAACTGGGCCAACGGCTATTATGCCTATTCCGGTTCGACGTCTGGCCTGTGCAGCGTGGACCACTATTCCGGCAATGGCGTGATCATCCAGATCACCGTCGGTAGCACCATCTCCTCTGTGTTCCAGGGCGCGGGAACCCACGCCCAGTACAGCCTGGGCACCGCTGGTGTGTCGACCACGCGTCGTCTCGACATCACGAATGCCTCCGGCGACAGCTTCCACGTGGGTTGCCGCTGGGGCGTCTGATGTCGTGAGCAGTTGATTCGCGAACCGAGCTGCCGCCGGTGGACTCCACCGGCGGCAGCCTTCTTCAACCGCTCCGACCTCTACGGTGAAGCGGCGCTTTCCACCGCGAAGCTGCCGTGGAAGGTCACCGGAATGGTCTGATCGAAGTGCACGGTCGCCAGCGGGCCATCATCCAGATGCTGGCCATCGAGCACCGCGACATAGGAGTGCTCCGTCGTCGCGTCATACACGAGGTCCAGCACGAATGCGGCGTCCTGCGCCTCCCCGCGTGGGATGAGCACGGGCTCGCTGGGAAGATGTCCGTCTGGCAGGACCCACTCCGTGTTCACGCCTCGCTCAAGGTCCATGCGCGTCACGCCGTGGATGCTCCGGCCCGGTCCGTGCCGCTCGGTTTGCGCGAACAGCGTGCTGTACCGCGCGCCCTGGAGCCGCGGATGCACCTGGGGAAAATCACAGGGAATGTCGCAGAGCTGAGTCTCGCGCGCCGTGCCGGACTTCAGGTCAAGCTTCACGCGCGTCAGCAGCGGAAGCGGCCCGGCGGACTCAAGCTCCCCAATCTCCCCGAGCGAAAACTCCGGGTAGCGGCAGAGGTCGACACAGGGGCCCTCCGCATCCTCGAACGCGTTGGCGAAGTGCCAGGTCCAGAAGGGGGCGAGCTCGAACGTCCGAGGCGAGTCAATTGCATCCAGGGGCACGACGATGAGGCGGGCCCCCAGCTCCGGCTTCCAATTGAAGAGCTGGGTGACATCCCCCAGGCCCAGCATCGCGCGCAGGAGGTTCAGCTTCACGGGGCCCACGAAGAGGATGAGGTGCCGCTCGGTCGCCATGAAGTCGTGCACCATGCTGTGCCAGGGCGCCTCCACGGTGCCGAGCTTCGTTGGCGCGCCCTCGTCCGGCAGCGCGTACAGGTCGATTTCCATCTTCCGGCCGTAACGCACGCCGAAGTTGAACGTCGTCCGAAGCAAGGCGACGCGGTGAGGGTGCGCGGAGAAGGCGCCGGACACGACGCCCAGGTCCGTGGCCGCGAGCGTCTCCAGCGTGGCGGGGTCCATCTCCTGGAGGAGGCTGTTCTCCATCAGGGCGAAGAGCCGGTCCTTCCACAGGAACGTCGACGTGTTTCCCGTCGACTTCGACAAGCCCCTGCGGGCCATGCGCATCCGATCCAACCACGACGCGGAGGAGGTGTAGAGGAAGCGCCCCGCTTGCTCCTCTTCCTTGTAACCGGCGCTCTCGACGATACGGCTCGCGCCCCAAGCAGCGCGCCCATCGAAACGCACCGCCGTCACGGCGCCGTCGGCCTCGAAGGCGTGAGGAAGGCGGGTGCCAAAGCGCTCGAACAGGCCCGGGCCTGCTCGGAACAACGTCCCCCGCAGGGATTCCGGGAGCCGCCCCTCGACCCGCAGCGGCTCGAAGCCGTGGGGACGCGAAAGGGACCGCAACAAAGGACTCACCGCACTCTCGCTTCGCATCCACGGCTCCCAGGCGTTCGGGACCTGCGTCGAAGGCAAAAGTAAGTGACTATTACTTACTTTGCAACATCCCCCATCCCCTCTACCCTGGGTTCAAGGATGGCCACGAAGACGCGAGCACGCCCGTACCACCACGGTGACCTCAAGCGCGCCCTGCTGGACGCGAGCATCGAACTCATTCGCGAGGAAGGCGTGGAGGCGCTTACTGTCGCGGAAATCGGCCGTCGTGTGGGCGTTTCGTCCGCCGCGCCCTACAAGCACTTCGCGGACCGCCAGGCGCTGCTGCGCTCGCTCGCGACGGAGGGAAATCGCCGGCTTGGGGAGGCCATCATCGCCGGCGTCGGAGGGACGCTCGACCCGCAAGAGGCCTTCCGACGCTCGGGCATCGCATTCATCCGGTGGGCCGCCGAGAACCCGGCCCTGTACCGCATCGCCACGGACCCGGCGTACATCGACTACGGGTCGACGGAGTCGGAAGCTGAAGTGCCCGACGCCCTCAAGGGCTCGATGGACACGTTCTGGCCGGAGCTGGCGGCGCTGGTGCGCTCGGGCAGCGCGCTTTCCACCTCGCATCCCCTGATGGAGCAACTGCGGGGTCGCGCGCTCGCGCATGGCCTGGCCAGCCTGTTCGTCAGCGGCGCCTTCGATTCCCTTGGAATCGCGACCTCGGATGCGGAGCGGCTTGCCCGCGCCGTCATCGGTGAGGACGTTCCGGCCACGACACGCCGGGGCAAGCCTTCGCGCACACGGTGAGCGCTGGACGCCCACCGGCCGCAGGACTTCGGGCACCGCTCATCTTCTCGTCGAAAGCGCTCAATCGAGCTGCTCGTCGGCGGTGTGCCATGCGGGCCCAGGGGGAACCGCGGAAGTCCCCAGTGCCTCCAGAGCGCAAGACTCCATAGCATCGAGGGTCCCCACACGGCGTACCCAGTGGGGGCCTCCGTGCCGTGTGACGCGAGCCTCCCAGCCGCCTTCGAAGGGATACAGCATGACCGCCCTCTCGAAATACCAGACGTCGGTGAGCGTGTAATCTCCCTCACTCGGTTCAGCCGACGGCACGGCGGCGCGAGGCTGAGTCATTACAAGAATCCCCGAGGATGCGAAGTAGGTCCTCCTGCGGAAGCGGAAGCCCCTGGTCTCGAGTCGCCGTCCGAGTTCATCAAGGAGAACCTGGTGCCGTGTCGTCATGGCTCGCGCGGGTGTACGCGGCGACGCTAGGACATCCAGCGGCATGCACACCAGCACGCCGACTCGCCACTGCGCCTCCGAGCCTCGCGCCCAGGGGCTACCGGGGCCTTGCCTACCCATCGTCCTGTCCTCGCTCGGCGCCAGACGAGCCAGGGCTGAGACACGTCTCAGCCACACCATGGAGACGCGAAGCGTCATCTTTCCGGGATGTCGCGTTTACGAACGTCTTTGTCGCGCTGCCAGAAGCCAGGTGTTCACGACATATGAAACAGGTGCGGGCTGGGGGCAGCCATTCAATGACCTGGCCGGGCAGCGAGACACCTTTCGCGCGTGAGCGCGCTTGCGACGTAGCGCTTCGCGCGAAGGAGCCCGAGATGAGCGTCATGGCCCAGGCCGTCGAAGGGTCGTTTGTCAGCCCCAGGTGACTGGGCTTGCCCCGATTTCGTGGACAGTTTCGTTAAGCTGCCGCACTTCGGGTTGA
>JBKGHI010000336.1:0-8297 GCA_046520405.1 Myxococcus sp. 1LA | reverse complement strand
CACCCCGAGGCCACCGGCAGCGCGAGCGCTAGCACCAGCGCCCCACAGGCCAGCGCGTAACGCGCGTGCGCCGCGCGCCGCCCCACCGTGAGGAGCGCCGCCGCCAGCAGCAGCGCCACCAGCGTGCCCTGCCAGAGCGAGTGCAGCAGGGCCCATCCCAGGGACTCCATCAGCAGCCAGCTCATTCCTCGCCCCCTTCCAGGGTGTCCAGCAGGCGGCGCAGCTCCACCAGCTCCTCGGGCCGCGTCTTCTTCGAAGATAGCGCCTGCATCGCCAGCCGCGCCGGAGAGCCACCAAAGGCGCGGTCCACCAGGTCCGTCACCAACTGCCGCTGGGTGCGCTGCTCCGTGGCCCGGCCCGGTACACATGCGCGCGCTGGGACTCGTCACGCTCCACCAGCCCCTTCTCCGTCATGATTTGCATCAGCTTCAGCACCGTCGTGTACCCGGTGCCCTCCGGCTCGTCGCGGGTGAGTGCTTCGTGCACCTCGCGTACCGTGCTGTCGCCTCGCGCCCACAGGACCCGCAGGATGGCCAGCTCCCCATCCGTGGGGCGCGGCAGCTTCGTCTCGCTCATGACGCTCCCTCGATGACTCGATTGCCCACGCCTATATTACGAACGCGTTCGTAGATGTCAACGAAGCCCTTCGTAGATGCGGCCCGTCAAAAGCCCCCGGCCTCTGCGTGAGGGAGGGGGCTTGGGGGGGGGGCTTCAGGCGGTCGGCGGGCCGTCAGCCTTCCTGGCGCTGCGCGGGCGCGGGCTCGGGCGGAGTCGGAGCGGCGGCCTGGGCCTGGTTCTCCCAGAAGCGGCGCGGGTGGCCGTCCCCGCGGGTGCCACCGGAGAGGCGGTCCACCCAGGGGTAACGCTGGGCCTCCTCGGCGGTGTAGCCCAGGTTGAAGACGGTGGGGCTCTTGGGCCTGTCACCGGACTTCTCGTAGAAGGTCCCGAAGAGGCGGTCCCAGGAGTAGTTGGTGATGCCGTAGTTGCCCTGCTCGTTGTGGAAGTGGTGCGACAGGTGCAGCCGCTTGATGTCCTTCAGGAACCGGGACTTGGGCGTGTAGTTGAGGTGCTGGATGCAATGGCAGAACTCGTAGAAGCACGTAATCACCATGGCCCAGCCCAGCGCGGCGGCCGCGCCCGCCTTGCCGCCAATCAGATAGCCGATGGGCGCAATCACGCCGCCCACGGTGGGCAGCACGTTGGCCAGCGCGCCGAAGAGCACGCGCAAGTCATGCGGGTCCTGGTGGTGGTCGAAGTGGATGCGCTTCCACGTCGCCGCGGTGAGCGGTGACTTGTAGAGAAAGCGGCTGTGCAGGATGTGCTTGTGCACCAGGTACCAGCCGAAGGGGAACGCCACGCTGGCGGCGAGCATCGCCAGCAGCATGCGCAGCGGGTTCTCGAACCACTTCACCGCCAGGGCCAGGCTGATGACGCCCACGGTGATGTAGGCCACCACCGCGTAGTAGGTGAAGAACGAGTAGACCAGGTCGCCCAGTGTCATCCGGTCCAGGTTGTGTTTGCGGTTCTTCAGGAACGAAAAGGGTGCGCTGGCTGCCACGGTATCCTCGCGGGAGGTCGCTGCCCCCCACGGAGGCAGTCGAAGCGGAAGGTGGGTGCGCGCCGTGCCCACCGGCCCTGGGGCGTACGGCGGTGCTGTCAGTACCAGCGGCGCCTGAAATTGCCGCATTCGGATGGAGGCCCCCTAGCGTTTTTCTGGAGCAGCCGAGAAGCAAGCCTGTTGAATGAACAGACGGCACCTCGCCCGCTCGCCCAGAAACCAGCCCAGGCACGGGCTTCCTTCAGGTCCGACAGCAGCCCACTTTCTTGGAAGCCAGGATGACTTTCCGGGAGGCGCGGATGGCGGAACACGAAGGGCAGCAGACACCCAGGGCGAAGGTACGCAGGCGCAAGACACCCACGTCCAGGACAGTGCGCACTGGTGAACGGAATGCAGCGCCGCCGGACCGGGGCAGCATCGCGCTGCGCCGCACCGTGTCGGAGTACCGGGCCACGGCGGAGGAGCAGGCGGCGCGTGTGCGGGAGGAAATCGAGGCGGCGCTGGTCCAGGCCCGCGGCACCCGCGAGGCCATTGAGCAGCGCATCGCGGATCAACTCCACGCGCCGCCGGTCAGTCACACGCCCGCGCCGCGCCGCAAGCGCGCCAGCCGGAGCTCACGGAAGTAGCGCTTCGTTCAGGGGGCGACACGCGTGGGGTGGGGCGCGGCCACCGGGGCGGCGTCCTCCGGCACCATGCTGGAGGACGGCTCCCCCAGTTGCTTCAGCTTGCGCGCCAGGTCAGCGGCCTGCGCGCCCTTGGCCCCCAGTTCGCTGCCCTGCACGCCAATGAAGGACACCCGGGCCCGCTCCAGCAGCGCCACCTGCGCGTGGAGCTGGGCCAACAGGCGCTCCTTGCGGCGGCTCAGCACGTCCAGGTGGTTGAGCTCCTCGCCCAGCGAGGACGCGGCCAGCTCCAACTGCCGGCGGGCCACCGCGTCCTGCGTGGCGGCGGCGCGCTCCCGCAGCTCGCGCACCTGCGCGTCCACGTCGTTGGCCACCACCGAGCCGAGCTGCGCCTCCAGCCCGAAGTGGGCCTCCGCCAGCGAGAAGCTGTCCGTCGTCATCTTCTCCAGGACGCCGAGCAGCTCCGTGCGCCCGGTGCTGGGCTGCATCTTCGTCACCACCGCCTTGCACTGGCGGTAGAGCGCCAGCGCCCGCGCGGCCAGCGTCTGGGATTCACCCTTGAACGTGTCCTCCAACTGACGGCCCCGCGCCTCCACCGCGTCCAGCTCCACGCGCAGGTTGGCCGGCAGCGTGCCGATGCTCCAGAAGAGGCCCACGACGAGGAAGCCCACCAGCGCGGACAAGAGGCCGGTGCCCTCCAGGAAGCGCGCCTCCAGCACCTGCTGGACGTAGAGGCCCAGCGGGACGAACACGCCCGCGCGGCGGCGCTGGTGGCCACCGCGGAGGGCTGTCCCGGCTGCTCGCGTCCATGGCCCAGCCACGCCACCAGCGCCGCGGCGAGCGCGCCCGCGAGGCTCAGGGGCAGCGGGTCCGGAGCCCGGAAGAAGTAGGGCAGGGCGGGCAACACCACCAGCGCCATGCGCAGCGCCAGGGGGTGCACCCCCGTGGGCTTCACGCACGCCTGCGCCGCGGCCACCACGGCGAGGTACTCCGGCGTCAGGTGCAGGTCCGGGATGGCCCCGGCGACCAGGCCCATGCAGGCGGCGCCTCCCAGCGCGCGAAGCGTGCGGGACTCGAACTCCTCGCGGTGGAAGTACTGCACGGAGAGGGCCATGGGTTCACCGTCCTGCTAGTACGTATTGTTCTGGCCGAAGTTCTTGATGGACTTCTTGTAGAGGTTACGCGACTCGGCCTGCGTCTCCTCCGCGCTGGAGGCTCCGGACAAGGCTGCCTGGGAGCGGCTCACGTCCGCAAGCTCCCCGGACAGCGCGTCCGCGGAGGTTCCGAAAATGGTCCGGGCGTTGTCCAGCAGGCTACGGGCCTTCGCCTTGTTGCCGCGCTTCATCTCCTCCGCGGCGGCCACCATCTGCTGAGTGCCCAACGCCCGCACCGCGTGGACGCGCACGTCCTTGTCCAGGTACTCGCGCACGCGGGCCGCGTCGCTCGTCACCTCGGCGGTGAGCTGCAGCGCCGTGTCCGCCGGCAGGTCGCGCGCCACGTCGACGTAGTGCGCCCGGGCGTTCAGCAGCGAGAGCGTGCCGGACGTCTTCGCGGTGTTCAGCGTCAGCTTCGCCACCACGCGCACCGTCTGGGCGCTGGCCAGGTCGTACAGCGGCACCTTCAGCACGTTGCCCTCGCGGAAGGACGCCATGCCCATGACCTCCAGGTGCTCCACCTCGGGCGGGACCTCCAGCCGCAGCTCCACCATGCGCGCCACGGTGCTGGTCGCCTGGTCCAGCTCGCGGGAGAAGACCTCCGCCAGCCGCTCCGAGTCGTCGATGAAGCCGGAGAAGCCGCCGCCCTGCTCGGCCATGCCGCGCATCAGCGTCTCCTGATAGTCCTTGCCCACGCCCAGCGCGCTGACGGTGATGCCGTCGCGGCGCAGGCGGGCGACCTGGTCCAGCAGGCCCGGCTCGGACACGATGCCCGTGGTGGGCTGGCCGTCGCTGAGCAGGATGGCGCGGCTGACGCGGTACTCGCGCATGTGGGGCCGCAGCGCGTCGGCCGCGCGCTCCATCGCGCCGCTGATGTTGGTGCTGCCTTCATCCCGCAGCTCGGAGATGATGGCCAGCAGCTCCTCGCGCGCCTCGTCCGTCATCCGCCGGCTGTGCTGCACCCGCACGTCGGTGCCGTAGTCGATGAAGGCGAGCCGGTCCTCGGGCGTCAGTCGCCGCACCAGCTCCGCGGCGGCGCGCCGGGCGTCCTCCAGCTTCTTGCCGTTCATGGAGCCGGAGCGGTCCAGCACCAGCGCCAGGTTGACGGGCACCCGCTGGCCGGCCTCCGCCGGGCGCGCCTTCAGCTCCAGCCACGCGAAGGCCTCGCTGGGCCCCGTCTGCACGTACGCGCCGGACAGCTTGCCCGCCATGGAGAGGGCGCCGTCCTCCGGCCTGGACGTCACCAGCGACAGCGTCCGGGTGGCGGGCGGTCCTCCGCGCGGCGCACCGTGTGGCTGGTGTCGGTGACGACGGGGGGCGGCGGGGCGGGGGGCTTGGGCGGCGTGCCCAGCAAGAGGGCACCCACGGCGAGCACTCCAGTCGCGGCGACCAGCAGCAGCGTGCGGTTCATTCAAGGCCTCGGGGTTGGAATCTGGGACGGCACACTCGCCTGGAGCGCGCCGGCGCCGCATCGGTCACCGGGAGGAGGGTCCCCCCGTTGTCCGATGCGACCTGTGGCCACCCGCTCAGGCATCCAGGGGCGGCTGCCGCTGCCGCACGATTTCCTCCACCACGCCGCGCACGCGGGCTTCATCGAAGGGCTTCTCCAGCAGCAGGTTGGGGATGCTGGCCAGGAAGTCCCGCGCGCCCACGGTGAACGCGCCGCCGGAGACGAACACGAAGCGGCGCTCCAGGCCCGCGTGCTCGCGCCGCACGGCCTCGTACACATCGCGCCCCGTCAGGTCCGGCATCATCACGTCGCACAGCACCGCGTCTGGCTCCGGGCCGCGCTCCAGCAGCTCCAACGCCTGGCGGCCGCTGCACGCCACGTCCACCTGGTGCTCCCGCAGGATGCGTTGCAGCACCCGGCCCACCGCGGGCTCGTCGTCCACCACCAGCACCCGGCCCCGCGGCGCCAGGTTCGCCAGCCGGGAAGACGGCTCCGACTTCGCGGCGCGCTCCACCGTCTCCGGCGTGGGCAGCACCACCCGGAAGAGGGTGCCTCGTCCCGGCTCGCTGTCCACGGTGATGTCGCCGCCCAGCCCGCTGATGATGCTGTGGCAGATGGACAGGCCCAGCCCCGTGCCCACGCCCACCGGCTTGGTGGTGAAGAAGGGGTCGAAGATGCGGTCGATGACCTCGCGCGCGATGCCCACGCCCGTGTCCGCCACCTCCACCACCACGCGTCCGGCGCCGTCCCGCCGCGTGGCCAGCCGGATTTCGTGCCGGTGCGCCGCGCCCTCGGGAATCGCCTGCGCCGCGTTCACGACGAGGTTGAGGAACACCTGGCTGAGCTTGCCCTCGTTCGCCATGACGGGCGGGATGTCGCCGTAGTCGCGGCGAAGCTGCGCGCGGTGGCGGATTTCGTTGGCCGCCATCATCGCCACCGACTCCAGCACCGCGTGCACGTCCAGCGGCGACACGCGCTCCTCGTCCGGCCGGGAGAACGTCTTGAGCTGGCGGACAATCTGCCGCACGCGCTCGGCGCCCTCACACGCCTCGTGCAGCACCTCCTGCCATTCGCCCAGGTCCGGCTCGCCCTTGAGCCGCGCCTGGAGCGCCGCCGCGCCGTCTCCGGGCGGCAGGCTGTGGCGGAACTCGTCGGACAGGAAGCCCAGGTTGGACAGCACGAAGGCCAGCGGGTTGTTGATTTCGTGGGCGATGCCCGCCGCCAGCGTGCCCACCGACGCCAGCCGGTCCGCAAGCGTCAGCCGCGCCTGGAGCTGGCGCTGCTCCGTCACGTCGCGGGCAATGGACACCACCGCGGGCTGGCCGTCGAAGCGCAGGGGCAGCGACACCACCTCCGCCACGCGGGTGCGCCCGTCGCGGCGCACCAGCCGCCGCTCCCCGGTGAGCGCGCCGGTCCGCACCGCGTCCGGGCTGCGCATGTCCCGCACGAACTCCGTGAGCGGCCTGCCCACCAGCTGGTCCGCGCGCTCGAAGCCCAGCGTGCCCACCAGCGCGGCGTTGGCGTAGACAATCTGGTTGTCCCGTTCGATGGCCGCCGCGTCCGGCACGCCCTCCAGCAGCGCGCGGAAGCTCGCCTCGGACAGCCGCAGCGCCTCCTCCGCCTGCCGGCGCTCGGTGATGTCGCGCGCCAGGCCCTCCACCGCTACCATCCGCCCGGAGGCGTCCGTCACCGGCGACACCACGTGCTCCAGCCACAGCGTCCGTCCGTCGGGGTGGAGGAAGCGCACCACCACCGGCGCGCCCTGGAAGGGCTCGGGCGCCTCCAGGAGCTGCTCCATCAGCGCGCGGTCCTCCTCGTGCACGCGCCGGTACCACAGCTCCGCGTCCGCGTAGTGCGCCACCGGCCCGTAGCCCAGCTTCGTATGGGCCACGCGGCTGACGTAGGCGAAGCCGCGCGGGGCCTCGCGGCGGTAGATGTAGAGGACGTCCGACGCGTTCTCCGCCAACTGCCGGAAGCGCCGCTCGCGCTCGCGCAGCGCCCGCTCCGAGTCGCGCCGCTCCAGCGCCATGGAGATGGCGCCCGCCGCCGCCGACAGCAGGTCCACCTCCAGCCGGTCCCACCGCCGCGCCTCCGCGGTGTTGTCGAAGCCGATGAAGCCCGTCAGCACGCCGCGCACGCGCAGGGGCAGCGCCAGCAGGGACAAGATGCCCTGCGGCTCCAGCAACTCCCGCTCGCTGGCGGGGAAGGTCTCCACCAGGCCTTCAATGACGTCGCCCCGCGACAGCGTCTCGCTCCAGCGACGCAGCGTGGGGTCCATGGGCAGGTTCTGGAGGTCCGGGTTGTCGATTTCGGGCTTCACGCCGGGCGCGCACCACTCCGCGCGCTGGCTGCACAGGACGGTGCCGTCGGGGGCCCGGTGCAGCTCGAACGCGTAGACGCGGCTGGCCCCGGACGCGTGGCCCAGCGGTGACAGCGCGGGCCCATAGAGGTCGCCGCCGTCCTGCGTGGCCAGGAGCCGCTGCTGCATGTCCACCAGGGCGGTGAGATAGCGCTCGCGCCGCGCCAGCGCGCCGTCCGCCGCCTTCCGCTCGGTGAAGTCGTTGAGCGTGCCCGCCGTGCCCAGGATGCTGCCGTCGTCGTCGTGCATCAGCCGGGCGAACACCTCCACCCAGCGGTAGCTCCCATCGCGCGTGAGGTAGCGCATCTCATGCCGCACGAACTCCACTTCCCCCGCGAACAGCTTCTGTAGCGGCTCCGGGTCGCGCTCCCGGTCCGCCGGATGGAGGAACTCCGAGAAGGAGCGCCCCAGGCTGTCCTCCACGCTGAAGCCGGTGATGTCCGTCCAGGCGGGGTTGAGGAAGGTCCACGTCCCCGCCAGGTCTGTCTGGAACACCACTTCCTTCAAGCTGTCGATGACCAGCCGGTAGCGGTGCTCCAGAGAGGTCCAGTCAGGCGTGGAGTGCGGCTTCTGCATGATGGAACTCGAGAAAGTGGGCCGCACGGGTGGACGCAAGGTCACCCGGATGCGCTACAAAGGGCCAGAGAATCTGGATTTCCAGGCGGGCAAGCAAGGGGGGCTTCGATGACCCTGGCTGGTGCGGGATGGGGTCTACGCCCCTTCGGCTGTTCTGTGGAAACACGGGGGCTATCTTTCTTCCGAGGAAGCGAGCTTGTCCCCATGCTGCCTCTGCTTGCGGGAAGTCCCTCATGGCCTCTGGAAGCGCCCCGCTTTCGATGACTCATCTGGACTCCGAAGAGGCGGACGCCCTGCTGAAGGAGGGGGTCCTCCGGTTGCTGCTCGAGCAGGCGAGCGAGGCGCTCGTGCTGGTGGATGTCACCGGGCGTGTGCTCGCCTTCAACCTGGAGGCTGGGCGCCACTTCCGCATCAGCCGGCCCGAGCGTGCCGAGCAGGGCTGGCTGCCTGGCTGTGTATGGATGCGTGCGGAGGATGCGTCCATGTCGGTGGAGGTGCCGCCGCTGGCGCGCGCGCTCGCGGGGGAGTGGGTGCCGGAGGCCCGCTGGCGGGTGCGCCGGCCGGACGGCACGCACGT
>JBKGHI010000335.1:0-8301 GCA_046520405.1 Myxococcus sp. 1LA | reverse complement strand
CGGCGTGCCCGCGTCGGCGTCTGCGGCCCCGCATCCGGCTGCTGCGTGCCCGCGTCCGGCGTCCCCGTGCCCGCGTCCGGCTGCTTCGTCAGCGTGCTCTCGTCGAAGTACGCGCCACACGCCGGGTCATTCCCCCCAGCCGCGCGGTGGTCCAGGGCCAGCGCATAGGCGCCCGCGCCGAAGCCCGCCATGGGCGTGTTGTACTTGTAGGTGCCGTTCAGCTCGTCATACGTCTCCGCCACCGCCAGGTAGTTCTTCAGCGACTGGTCCGTCACCCACTTCAGCACGCGGTCGGCACGCGCCACGTCGCCGCCCATGCGCTTGGCCACCGCGCCGCGCAGGCTGACGATGACCCACTCCGCGCTGTCGTACTCACCGCCCCAGGGGCTCATGTCCGTGCTACCCGGGTGGTCATACCGGTCATCATTGCGCTGCCAGCCCGCCCCCGCCGGCGAGGACAGGCGCAGATCCAATCCGCGATAGGTGTTCTGCGCAATCTTCCCCGCCGGGTCGAACAGCTCGAAGGCGAACGCGTCGAACACCGCGGCGTCCCAGTACCCACGGCCCGTTCTCAGCTCCTCCAGGTTGGAGGCCAGCGCGAAGTTGCCGTCCGTCAGCTTCTCCGCCATCGCCCGGCGGATGGACTCGCCCGCCTGCCGGTAGCGCTGCGCGCGCTCCGTGTCCCCCACCCGCTGCGCCAGCTCCGCCGCGTCACACAGGCCGCGCGCCGCCGTGAGGCTGGTGTACGTCCAGGACCGCTGCCGCCCGTTCCAGTGCGTCTCCCAGATGGACGAGTCCGGCCGGATGAGCCCCGTCACCGGGTCGATGAGCGCCACCAGCGCGTCCCCCACCTTCGTGGACACCGTGGGCCACGTCTCGTCCACCAGCGTGGTGTCGCCCGTCGCCCGCTCGTAGTGCCGCAGCGCCCAGAGGAACAGACCGAAGCCGTCGAACTCGATGTTCGGCCCCGCCTCGTTGAAGTCCGTCTCCTCCACGCCGAAGCCGTGGTAGCGCGTGAGGGTGATGATGTACGGCGGCATCGAGTACGGCTCCAGCTCGCGCCAGTGCTGGAAGCGCCCGCTGTCCGCGTTGAGGTAGTAGGACAGCGCGTCCCGCGCGTCGCGCTGCATGCCCAGCGTGGCCATGGCCGCCACCGAGTAGGCGCCGTCCCGAATCCAGGCATACGTCCACTGCCCGGGCGGGAGGCTCGCCAGCACCGCGCCGTAGCCCGCGTGACGCACCATGCCCGGCAGCGCCGCCGGTGAGCCATCCGGCGCCTTGAAGCGCGTGCGGCGCGGCTCACCGTCCCGGGACAAAGACTCGCGCAGGTACACGTCACGCGAGCGAACCTGCGCCATGTGCAGCACCACCGCCGAGTGCCGCAGCAGGGACTCCTCGTCCGCCGACATGCCCGCCGGCACCTTCACCGTGTCCGTCTGGAACGCCGCCCACCGCGCCACTTCCGCGTCCACCAGCACCTGGGCGCTGGACGTCCCCGCGTACTCCGTCAGCCACTGCCGCACGGTGGCCCCGGCCGCCGGGTCACCATGGTGCGCGAAGGCCACGCCCACCCACCGCTCCGCGCCCGCCGGGATGTCCCCCAGGTTGAACTGGTACGCCGTCGCCCAGCCCGTGCCCGCCGAGGGCTGCGCCGTGAAGTCCTGCAGGTCCTGCCCGCCGCCGCCATTCACCACCGTGTAGGCGTTCTGCGAACCCGTCGTGCTGGACAGCCACGCCGACCTGCGGGCCACCGTGCCCAACGGCCGCGCCACCAGCACGCCCGCGAAGCCCTTCTCCACGAAGTCGTTGCCGCTCAACTCCACCATCTCGCCGTTCTCATCCAGGTCCGCCATCACGCCCGGCCGGCCAAACCCCATGTGGAAGTTGTGGAGCGAGAAGGCGCTCACGCCGGTGACAGGCGCCGTGCCGGTGTTGCGCACGCGCAGCGCCATGACGAAGGACGCGTGCGGCAGGTTCTGCGGCGCGAAGACGAACGTCGTCGCCTCCAGCGTGCCCACCCGCTGCACCAGCGCGCCCAACCCCGTTCCGCCCGTCTTCTCGGCGGCCCAGGCCGCGTAGCCGCTGGCGTCCCGGTCCGCCTCCTGCGTGCTGAGCCAGCGCTGCGTGCCCCCGGAGCGCAGCCCGAAGAACGCGTCGTAGAGCACGTCGCGGGAGTGAATCACCCTCGGATGGCCATTGTCGAAGACGTCGTTGCCCGCCGCGTCAATGACGGGCTCCTCGGTGGCGAACAGGTGCTCGCGGAAGTGCGTCACCTTGCGCTGCTCCACGTCGAGCATCACCGCGCCATGCCCGTTGGTGGAAGGCAGGCGCAGGAAGGAGCGCTGGATGGGGACTTCCGCGCGGGCACTGGTGCCCACGGTGCACAGCAGCGCCAGGAGCAACACGGGCGGCTGGCCGAGTCGGTGAGACAGGCGGGGGGTGGGAATCATCCGGCGGATTCTGGGGCCCTTCCCGCCGCAGGCCAACGGGTGTGAAACCACCTCTCTTGCTGGCCTTCCCGGAAAAGGCTGTTTCAACAGGCGTTTCAGAGGGGGTTCTGGCGCCTCCGCGCAACCACCTGTCGCCACCCGTCCCTCAAGAAATGGGACTCATCACGTACTGACTGCTGACGCGGCACCGGACGACCCAGCGCCGCCGCAGGGGACCTCATGACTTCGCTCGCCCGGCCCGCGAGGCTGACCTGGAAGACCTCCGGCACCTTCCTTCGCATCCTCCTGACGCAAGTGCTCTACGTGGCCCCGCTCTTCTGGTTCATGGAGCTGGCGCAGAACGTGGCGTGGCGATGGATGAATGGGGACTGGGGCTGGGTGTTCCCCAAGTCGCCCTACCACTGGTTCTCCTTCGGGAGCCTCATCCTGTGGTCCGGCTGCGTGGCGCTCCTGTGGAGCCTGCACTACTTCTGGTTCTACCCGCGCAAGGTGAAGGTCTGGCCGCGCCTGGCCATTGGCGCAGTGGTGTGCTGGGTGGGCGAATGGGTGGGCGGCTACATCGCGGCCAACGTCTTCAACCATCCGCTGCAGGTGTGGCCCACCTCGCCGCTCGTCTACGTCCACTTCAGCGCCATCTTCTTCTGGGTGAGCAACTGCATCGTCTACCACCTGCTCACCATCGACGTGGTGGACCTCACGCCGGAATACGACGCGCCTCCAGCGACGACGCGCGCCCAGGTGGCCTGAGCGGCGCGCCCCCGCCTCAGGGGAATCCACGGCCGCTCAAGGGCTTCACGCACCTTGAGGCAGCTTCAAGCGCGCGCGGCAGCCCTTGCCCTCGGGACGGTTCTCCAGGCGCAGGCTGCCACCGTGGGCCTCCGCGATTTGACGGCTGAGCGCCAGGCCAATGCCGCTGCCCTGGGGCTTGGTGGTGAAGAAGGGCACGAAGAGGTTGCCGGTGTCCGTCATCCCCGGGCCCTCGTCCTCCACCCAGACCTCCACCGCGCCGGGCGACAGCACGGCCCACGACACCCAGACCTCACCAGAGCCCTCCGGCGCCGACAGCACCGCGTCCACCGCGTTGCGCACCAGGTTGATGAGGAGCTGCTCCAACTGGTCCGCGTCGCCGCGCACCACCAGCCCGGCCCCGCGCGCACGCCCACCTTCCGGCGCTTCTCCAGCGCGGCCACCCGCCGCACCCACGCGTCCAGCTCCACGTCCCCCAGCCGCGGAGGCGGCAGCCGCGCGAGGTTGGCGTAGGCGGACATGAAGCGCGCCAGCGCCTGGGCGCGCCGGGCGACGATGCCCAACCCGCTCTTCGCGTCCTCCTCCCAGTCGGACGGGCGCGGCTCCATGAGCAGCGTGTCCCGCAGCGCCTCCGCGATGGAGCCGATGGGCGCCAGCGAGTTGTTGATTTCGTGGCTCAGCACCCGCACCAGCCGCCGCCACGCCTCGCGCTCCTGCTCGCGCAGCGCCAGCCGCAGGTCCGCGAGCACCACCAACTGGTGCGGCAGGCCGCCCTGCCGGAAGCTGCCGCGCCGCAGCTCGTAGGGGCCGCCCTCCTCCACGAAGGAGCGCGTCAACCTGCGAGGCACCGGCCCCTCCAGCAGGTCCAACAAACCCAGGGCTCCGGCCCCCTTGCCCATCAACTGCGAGCGGGACGCGCCGAGCAGCTTTTCACCCGCGCGGTTCACCAGGCGCAGCGTGCCCGCCACGTCGAAGGCCAGCACGCCGACGTCAATCTCCTCCATCACCTGCTCCAGGAGCGCGCCCGCCTCCAGCACCCCCAGCCGCTGCTCGCGCAGGGTGTCTCCCAGCGCGTTCACCTCCAGCAGCACCTCGCCCAGCGCGTCCCCCGCCCGCGCGCCCCGGCCTCGCACGGAGTAGTCCCCTTCCCGCAGCGCGGCCAGCAGGTTGGCCACCGCGTGCAGTGGCCGCATCACCCGCTCGCGCACCAGCAGGCCCACGCCCAGGAAGGTGCCCACCACCAGGGACGTCAGCGTCCACTGCACCTTGGCGGAGAACTCCCCCGTCCACACCAGCACCAGCGCGGCCACCGAGCCCGGCAGGCCCGCGAGCCACGCGAGCCCGAGCACCTGCAGGTCATGCGGTGGCGGCCGGCGCTCCCGACTCACCGGGCGCCCTTGATGCCGTAGTACTGGAGCCGCCGGTACAGCGCGCTGCGCGACAGCCCCAGCCCCTTGGCCGCCTCGCTCACGTTGCCCTCATGCCGCGCCAGGGAGCGCTCGATGAGGTAGCGCTCCACCTCCTCCAGCGTCATCTCCTCCAGGCGCGCCGCGCCCTCGCGGCCGGCCCGCTTGAGCAGCAGGTCCTCCTGCGTCACCTCGTTCCCCGACGACATCAACATCGCGCGCTCCACCGCGTGCTCCAGCTCGCGCACGTTGCCCGGCCACGCATAGGCCAGCAGCGCCTCCAGGGCCTCGGGCGACAGCCGGACGTCGGGCCGGCCGTAGCGGCGGCCCTGCTCCGCCAGGAAGTGCGCGGAGAGCAGCGGGATGTCCTCGCGCCGCTCACGCAGGGGCGGCAACTGCAACTCCACCGTGTTGAGGCGGTACAGCAGGTCCTCCCGGAAGCGCCCCTCCGTCACCGCCTTCGCCAGGTCCACGTTGGTGGCGCTCACCACGCGCACGTCCACCCGCCGCGTCTTCGACGAGCCCACCGGGTGCAGCTCGCCCGTCTGGAGCACGCGCAGCAGCTTGGCCTGCTGCGACAGCGGCATGTTGCCAATCTCGTCCAGGAAGAGCGTGCCGCCATCCGCCAGCTCGAAGCAGCCGATGCGGTCCGCCTTCGCGTCCGTGAAGGCGCCCTTCACGTGGCCGAACAGCTCGCTCTCGAAGACGCCCTCGGACAGGCCACCGGAGTTCACCGCGACGAAGGCCCGCTCCGAGCGCGTGGAGGCCGCGTGAATCAGCCGCGCCACCACCTCCTTGCCCGTGCCGTGCTCGCCCGTCACCAGCACGTTGGCGCCGGACGGCGCCACCCGCTCGATGAGCCGCCGCACCGGCTGCATGGCGCGCGACTCGGACACCATCGAGAACTGGGCGCCCTGGCCCCGGCGCAGGTGCTGGTTCTCCTCCTCCAGCCGGCGGCTGCGCTTCAGCGCCCGGCGCAGCTCCAGCTGGGTGCGCAGCGTGGCCAACAGGCGCGTGTTGTCCCAGGGCTTCTGCACATAGTCCCGGGCCCCCGCGCGCATGGCCTCCACCGCGCCCTCCACGCTGCCCCACGCCGTCATCACCACCACGGGCAGGGACGCGTCCTGCGCGCGGATGCGGCCGAGCAGGTCGATGCCCTCCTGGCCGGAGGTGGTGTCGCGCGCGTAGTTCAGGTCCATCAGGACCAGGTCCACGTCCTCGGCGTCCAGCGTGGCGAGCGCGCCCGCCGGCGACTGCGCGGTGACGACGGTGAGCCCGTCGCGCTTGAGGAGCAGCCGCAGGGCTTCCAGGACGTCCGCCTGGTCATCCGCGACAAGGACACAGGGAGGCCGCGCGGCGGCGCTGGAGGGATTCGGGAGAGCGGAGGTGGGGTCGGACACAGGGGGTACCGGGGGTGGAATGTGCCAGAAAGGACCGGCGGTGGGCGCGGGGAGTGAGGATGGCCACACGCCGATGGCCCGCTCGCCCGCAAGGGGAGCCGGGCCGTGGACTTCAGGGAGACTCACGCCTTCTGCAACCAGCCGTCCGCGAGCTGGATGACGCGGTGGCCGTAGGCGGCGTTGGCGTCCGAGTGCGTCACCTGGATGATGGTGGTGCCCTCCTGGTTGAGGCGCTGGAAGACCTCCATGATGTGCTTCGCCTGCTGCGAATGGAGGTTGCCCGTGGGCTCGTCCGCCAGCAGGACCTTGGGGTTGGCGATGAGCGCCCGGGCGATGCCCACGAGCTGCTGCTGCCCGCCGGAGAGCTGCGAGGGGAACAGGTCCTTCTTCCCCACGAGCTGGAAGCGGTCCAGCATGTCGCCCACCAGGGCCTCGCGCTCGCCGCGCTTGAGGTCGCGGTAGGACAGCGGCACCTCCAGGTTCTCCGCCACCGTCAGGTTGTCCAGCAGGTGGTACTGCTGGAAGACGAAGCCGATGGTGCGCCGGGCGAGCTCACCGCGCGCCTTCGGCTTCATCGCGTGCACCGCCTGGCCGTCCAGCACGTACTCGCCCGTCCAGTCCACGTCCAGCATGCCCAGGATGGACAGCAGCGTGGACTTGCCCGCGCCAGAGGGCCCCATCAGCGTGACGAATTCGCCCGGCGGGATGTCCAGGTTGATCTGGCGCAGCACCCAGGCCCGGCCGCCGGCCAGGGGGTAGGACTTCTCGACGTTCCTCAGGGAGATGAGCGGAGATGACATGGAAGGCTCGAAGGTTCAGTCCGCCCGCAGGGCGATGATGGGGTCCACATGTGTTGCCCTGCGTGCCGGGAGCCACGTGGCCACCAGGGCCACCGCGCCCAGCAACACCGCCACGCCCACGAAGGTCCCCGCGTCATACGCGGCAACCCCGTAGAGCATTGCATCCAGGAGCCGCGCCAGGACCAGCGACAGGGCCTGGCCCAGGGCCACCCCCAGGCCCGTCAATCCCAGTCCCTGCTTCAACACCAGCGCCAGCACGCTGGTGCGCGAGGCCCCCAGCGCCATGCGGATGCCCATCTCCCGCGTGCGCTGCGCCACCGAGTAGCCGATGACGCCGGAGATGCCGAGCGCCGCCAAGAGCAGCGCCGTGCCCGCGAACAAGCCCATCAGCAGCGCCGACAGCCGCCGGGAGCCAATGGACTCATCCACCAGGCGGACCATGGGCGCCACGCCATGGAGGGGGACGTTCCGGTCCACCGCGCGCAGCTCCGCTTCAATCGCGGGGCGCAGTGACTCCGGATTGCCGGCCCGGGCACGGACCGTGAGCGACAGGCCGCTGGAGGGGAGCTGGTCCACGGCGTAGTACGCGATGGGCGGCGTGGGCCGGTCCAGCGCCCACTCGCGCACGTCGTCCACGATGCCCACCACCGTGGTCCACTCCGCATCAGGGCGGTTGAGCTTCAACCGCTGGCCCAACGCATTCCCCTTGGGCCAGTACGTGTCCGCGAAGGACTTGTTGATGACCACCGCCCAGGGGGCCCGCGGCCCGTCCGTCGCTTCCAGCAGGCGGCCCTCGCGAAGCCGCACGCGCAGCGTCTGGAGGTAGTCCGCGCTGACGGTGCGGAACTGCACCGCGGGCCACACCTCGCCGGGCTCCCGCGTCCGGCCGTCGATGGCGAAGCCGAAGGTGATGGACCGGCCCAGCGGGAGCGCGTTGGTGAGCCCCACGGACTCCACGCCTGGCAGGCCCTGGAGCCGCTGGAGCAGCTCGCGCTGGAAGGCCACCTTCCGCTCCGGCGCGCCGTAGTCCGTCTCCGGGAGCGAGACCTGGCCGGTGAGCAGCCCCTCCGGCGTGAAGCCGATGTCCACCGCCAGCAGCGCGGCCAGGCTCTTGCCAATCAACCCCGCGCCCACCAGCAGCACCAACGCCAGCGCCACCTGCGCCACCACCAGCGCCGAGCGCACCCGGTTCGACCGGCCGCCCGTCGTCCCTCGCGCCCCTTCACGCATCGCCGCGCCCAAGTCAGCGCGGCTCGACTGGAGCGCCGGCACCATGCCGAAAACCAACCCCGCCACCACGCTCACCCCCGTGGTGAAGAGCACCGAGCGCCAGTCCAACCGGACCTCGGCCGCGCGTGGCAGCCCGTCTCCCACCATGGCCAGCAGCGCGTCCGTGCCCCAGAGCGCCAGCAGCAGCCCCAGCACGCCGCCCGCCAGGGACAACACCAGGCTCTCGGTGAGGAACTGCGCCACCAGCCGGCCCCGGCTCGCGCCCAGC
>JBKGHI010000334.1:0-8380 GCA_046520405.1 Myxococcus sp. 1LA | reverse complement strand
ACTGGGCGCCGGCTTCGCCCGACTGGCTGGCCCAGGCCGGCGAGCCCGCGACGGCGCAGACGCTGGCCGCGTTCCTTCGCGGGCTGGGGCTGCCGCCGCCCTGAGCCAACAGGCACCGGCCTCCGAGCGCCCCGTGACGCGGGCGCAGGCGGACGTGATGACGGCCCCCTCCCCTCCCCCTTCGAGGCCGGCGCGCAGGAAGAAGAGCCCCTCCCCATGCCGGGTGGCGCCGCGCTCAGCGTCAGTGGGCGGATGGTGCACCGCTGCCCCCGCTGCAACCACGCGCTCTCCTCGCCACAAGCACGGTGCCCCCACTGCGCGATGTGGCCTGACGCTCCGAATGCACCAGCGGCGGCGCAGCGCCCGTCCAACGCGCCAGGCGCCGTTGCCCCGTCCGCACGCCACGGGGGCCTCGAGCTCAGCGCGCAGCAGACGCTCGCGGAGAGCGTCCCCCAGTCGTACGTCACGCCGGGCGCGAAGAGCGTGCTCCACACCGCGGCTGACGAGCTGGAACTGGCGGAGCGTCCGCCCTCTCCCGAGAGCGACTGGCCCGATGAGGCCGCCCTCCTCCGGCGCTCGCGCAGGAGACGGGCCCTGTGGCTGGTGCTCCTGGCGCTGCTGGTGGGCGCGGGCCTCTGGCTGTGGCCGCAGCGCTCCACCCTGCTCATCCGGGTGATGACGGCGACGGGACTCCGCCTGTCGCCCACCCCGATGCTGCGCGTTGACAGTGACCCGCCCGGCGCCACCGTCTGGGTGCGTGACGCGGAGCTGGGGACGACGCCGCTGGTCCTTGAAAACCGCTACCCCGAAGGACGCGTCCCCCTCCAGGTGCGGCTCAAGGGCCATCGCACGTGGAAGGGGACGTTCTCCGGCGGCGAGGCCGCCCACATCGACGCGAAGCTGAAGCGCTGAGCGCGCCTCGCCTCACTTCACCAGGCGAAGGTGACCGCGGCGCGGCGGCGGCGGCTCGTCCGGCGGGCCGTCCGTGGGCGGGACTTCGGCGGGAGGCTCATCGCGCCGCTCGCCCTGCACCTCCCGGAGGAAGGTGCGCGGGCGCTCCGCGGCCACCGGCACGGGCGCCACGGGCAGCGGCTGCGCAGGACGCGACGCGGCCGTCTGCTGGAGCAGCTCCGGCGGCATGTCCTCCGGGTACATCCAGAACTCCTTCGTCACGTGGCTGGCGATGGCGAACAACGCCGACCACGGCACCGCGATGGTGAAGCGCGAGCCGGAGAAGCTCAGCGTGGAGCGGACGCCCCACTCGCCCACCGTGAGGTCCGGTGGATCGAAGCGGTACGAGAGATTGAGGCGCAGGTGGGCCTCCGCCTTGACGGAGGCCGGGACGAGCACGCCCGGACGACGCGCGTCCAGGTGAATCATCACCATCCCCTGGTCGAGCGCGGCCAGCAGCCGCTCCTTCTTGTCGAGAACCTTCTTGTCGTCCATCGGTGTACGGCGAAAGAACTTCGGGCGCCCTCTCAACGTCGGCGCATCGCCCGGTCCATCTCCCGCTTCGTCTCCCGCTCCTTGATGTCGTGGCGCCGGTCCTCGTGCGTCTTGCCCCGGCAGAGCCCCAGCTCCACCTTGGCACGGCCTTTCCTGAAGTACAGCACAAGCGGGATGATGGAATAGCCCCGCTCACGCACCTTCGCCGTCCAACGGTCGATTTCTCCTCGGTGCATCAACAACTTGCGACCTCGGGTGGGAAGGTGGTCGAAGAAGCTCGCCGCCTTGTAGGAGCCGATGTTCGCGTTGAGCAGGAACAGCTCGTCCCCCTTGGGGAGCGCGTAGGCGTCCGACAGATTGGCGATGCCGTCTCGCAGCGACTTCACCTCGCTTCCCGTGAGCGCCAGCCCAGCTTCGAGCTTCTCGTCGACCGTGTAGTCGAAACGCGCACGACGGTTTTCCGCGATGACCCTCACGCCGGGCTCACTGCCCACTCCCTTTGACTTCCCTCCGGATGTCATACGCGTCCCGCGTTCTCCTCACCACCCAATGGCATGTTGTCGATGAGGCGCGTCGTGCCACTGAAAGCCGCGACGAGCAACCGGGCAGGCTGCCCGGGCGTCACCGACGCCAAGGGCGTCAGCCGTTCCGCATCCACCAGCTCCACGTAGTCTTCCCGAAGCCCCGCCGCTTCCAATTCGCGCCGGACGCCCCCACCAGGGGCCCGGATTCCCGCGTGCCCTCGCGCAGCAGCGCCTGGGCGGCCTTGAGCCCCCGGGACAGGGCCAGCGCCCGCTGCCGCTCCTCAGGGGACAGGTAGGCATTGCGGCTGCTCATCGCCAGGCCGTCCGCTTCGCGCACCGTCGGCATGCCGACGATGTCCGCCCCCAGGTGCAAATCCTGGTTGAGGGCGCGGATGACCTGGAGCTGCTGGAAATCCTTCTCCCCGAAGAGCGCCACCTCCGGCCGGAAGAGCGTCAGCAGCTTCGTCACGACGGTGGCCACCCCGCGGAAGTGCCCCGGACGCCGAGCCCCGCACAGGCCCTGGCTGACGTCAGTCACCTCCACGTACGTCTGATAGCCCCCCGGGTACATCACCTCCGGGCCCGCGGGCGCGAAGATGGCCTGCGCGCCCGCGCTGATGCACTTGGCCACGTCCCCCTCGAAGTCGCGGGGGTAGCGGGACAGGTCCTCCTTCGGCCCGAACTGCGTGGGGTTGACGAAGATGGACACGGCCACCACGTCCGCGCGGCGCCGCCCCTCGCGAATGAGCGAGAGGTGACCTTCGTGCAGGAAGCCCATGGTGGGCACCAGCGCGAGCCGGTGCCCCTCCCGGCGCAGCCCCGCCGTCCAGTCCTTCACGTCAGCAATGGTTTTCAGGACGGCGGAGGCCATGACTAGGCGGGTCTCCCGTAGACGGGGCCCATCTTCTCGCCGCCCTCGGCGGGCGTGGACGCGGCCGGCTCCACCCGGACCGCCGGAGCCGGAGCCCCCGCCGCCAGACGGATGTTCTTGTTCGCCTTGAAGGAGTGCTCCTCATCCGGGAAGGCGCCCTTGCGGACCTCCGCGAAGTAGGCACCCGCGGCCTCCGTAATCGAGCCGTGGAGGTTGGCGTAGCGCTTGACGAACTTGGGCTTGAAGTCCGGGTTCATCCCCAGCAAGTCATAGCAGACGAGCACCTGGCCATCGCAGTCCACGCCGGCGCCAATGCCGATGGTGGGGATGGACAGGCTCTGCGTAATCGTGCGCGCCAGGTCCATGGGCACGCCTTCCAGCACCAGCGCGTAGGCCCCGGCCTGCTCCAGCGCCAGCGCGTCATCCAGAATCTGCCGGGCCTGGTCCTCGCCGCGGCCCTGGACGACGTAGCCGCCCATCTTGTGGACGGACTGCGGCGTCAGCCCCAGGTGCCCCATGACGGGGATGCTCGCGCGGACGATGGCCCGCACGGTGTCAGCGAACTCGGCGCCGCCCTCCAGCTTGATGCTGCCCGCGCCACCTTCCGCCACCAGCCGGCCCGCGTTGCGGACCGCCTCCTGGTTGGACACCTGGTAGCTCATGAAGGGCAGGTCGGCCACGACGTGCGCGCGGCGCGAGCCCCGAGCGACGGCCGCCGTGTGGTAGACCATCTGGTCCATCGTCACCGGCAGCGTGGAGTCATGCCCCTGGATGACCATGCCCAGCGAGTCACCCACCAGCAATACGTCCGCGCCCGCCTCTTCGAGGATGTGCGCGAACGTGGCGTCGTAGGCGGTGACCATGCAGATCTTCTGACCGATCTGCTTGAAGCGCTTCAGGGTGTGGATGGTGACCTTGTCCTTCATGGTTCACCTCCTATGGCTACGGGTTGAACGGCCTGACGGGCCCGTTCGCGCCTCGCCGTCCCCTGAGGGGATCGCCGGGAGCCCTGGACCCGCCACCGCACTCTAACGCCCCCGCGCCTGCCGTGGGGGCGTTGAAGGCGGGCGTCCCACCAGGAGCCTGACTTTCAGCCCCGGCGGGAGGCCTTTGGAACGTAATGCTGCGTCCCCGGCTTCGCCTTCCGGATGGTGGCAAGCAGGTCTTCCCTGTCTGCCTCGACATTCACGAAGTCGATGTCCGAGGTATCCACGACGAGCAGCGGCGTGTCCGTGTAGTGGAAGAAGAAGTTGTTGTAGGAGTGGACGAGCCCCTCCAGGTACGTGGAGTCGAACTTGCGCTCGAACTCCCGGCCGCGCTTCTTGATGCGGTGCAGGAGCACGTCCAGGCGGGCCTGGAGGTAGATGACCAGGTCCGGCTTGGCCACGCGGGGCCCGAGCGCCTCGAAGACGCGCTCGTAGAGGGCCAGCTCGTGCGCATCCAGGTTGAGGTGCGCGAAGATGCGGTCCTTGGCGAACAGGTAGTCGCTGACCGTCATCGAGCTGAAGAGGTCCTGCTGGAACAGCTCCTGCTGCTGACGGAAGCGCGACAGCAGGAAGAAGATCTGCGTCTGGAACGCGAACTTCTGCCGGTCCGTGTAGAAGCTGGAAAGGAAGGGGTTCTCCTCCACCACCTCGAGGATGCGCCGTCCCGCCAGACGCTCCGCGAGGATGTTGGAGAGGCTTGTCTTGCCCACGCCAATGGGCCCTTCCACCACGATATACCGGTAGTCCATCCGCCCGAGGCCTCCCGCCCGCGGAATGCGCGTTGAGACCGCGCGCGCGAGACGTCGCGCGAAGGCGCGGCCACGCACGCGGGCGGATAACACAACACGGCCGCTGGAATCCGGCAATTTTCCACGGGGGCTCGCCTCCCTTGACGCTCCGGGACGCATCCCCTACGGTCCGCGCGACTTTCTTGGCGTGTGCGCGGGGTGGTCTCCGGACATGAGCGGCAGACACAGGGCGAAGACGGTGGTGCGGCTGGAAGAGGCCCGCCAGAGCACGCCCACCCAGCGAGCACCCACACCTCCCGTGGAGCCGGATCCGCTCTACGGGGTGGTGCTGCTCAAGACGGCCATGGAGCTGAAGCGCCGACAGGACGGCACCGTGGAGGACATCCTCCGCGGCGTGCTCGCCCGGATGCGCATCCCCGAGGCCGAGTTCTTCGCCTACCTGGAGCAGCAGGGCGGCCTGCTCCAGGCGCTGGGCATGCGCGGGCGCTAAGCGCGTCCCCTACTCCGCCGGCTTGGGCGGGGCCGCCGTCACGGGGCCGAGCGCGCGCTCGATGGCGGCGAACTCCTCCGGCGCCAGCGTCTCCGCGCGGCGCTGAGGGTCCACCCCCGCGGCCTCCAGGGCGGCGATGAGCGTCTCCGTCGTCCCCAGCGTCGGGTCCGACTTGATGGAGTTGATGAGCGTCTTGCGCCGGTGCGCGAAGGACGCCTTCACCACGCGGGTGAAGCGGGCCTCGTCGATGATGGGCGCGCGCGGCGCCTTGCGGCGGGTGAGCCGCAGCACCGCGGAGTCCACCTTCGGGGGCGGATGGAAGCGCCACGCCTCCAGCGTGAGGACGTTGTCCGCGTCGTAGTGCATGCCCAGCAGCACCGTCAGCAGGCCGTAGTCGCGGTTGCCGGGCTCCGCGGCGAGCCGCTCCACCACTTCCTTCTGGAGCGTGAAGACCGCGCGCGAGACGTGGGCGCGCTGCTCCAGCACGCGGAAGAGGATGGGGCTGGTGAGGTGGTACGGGAGGTTGCCCGCCACCGCGACGTCGGGCGCGCCGGCCACCTCGGCGAAGTCCACCGTGGCCGCGTTGCCGGACACCACGCGCACGCCGGGGATGGCCTCCTTCTCCAGCACCATCACCATGTCCCGGTCCCGCTCCACGGCGGTGACGCGGGCGCCGGTGGCGGCCAGGAAGCGCGTGAGGTGGCCCAGGCCCGGGCCCAGTTCCACCACCGGCTCATCCGCGCGGAGGTTCAGCGCGTCGGCGATGGCCTCCAGCGCGTCCTCGTCTCCGAGGAAGTTCTGTCCCCAGCTGTACTTGGCGCGCAGGCCATGCCGCTTGAGGATGTCTCTTGGCGATTCCACCCGTCTGCTCCCCTCTACATGCGCCAGGCCGGGTCGGCGGCGAGGCGGAAATCTCCGCGCAGGCCGCGGCGGTACGCCTCATACCCCGCCACCGCAATCATGGCGCCATTGTCCGTGCACAGCCGCACCGGCGGCAGGAACATGTTGAGGCCCCGCTCCTCGGCCCGCGCCTGACACAGCGCTCGCAGCCGCGAGTTCGCCGCCACGCCGCCGCACAGCACCAACTGCTGGTGGCCCAGCCGGCGCGCGGCGGCCACCAGCTTCTTGGACAGCACGTCCGCCACGGCCTCCTGGAACGACGCGCACAGGTCCGACAGCGCCTGGCCCTGCGGCACGCCGTGCTTCTGCACGTGGTGCAGCACCGCCGTCTTCAAGCCGGAGAAGGACACGTCGAAGTTGTCGCCCGGCAGCGCGCGCGGGAAGCGGATGGCCTCCGGGTTCCCCTGCTGCGCCAACTGGTCGATGGGCTGCCCGCCCGGATACGGCAGGCCCAGGATGCGCGCCGTCTTGTCGTAGGCCTCGCCGGCCGCGTCGTCGCGCGTGCTGCCCACCAGCCGGTACTGCCCGTAGGCCTGCACCTCATAGAGGCTGGTGTGCCCACCGGAGACGACCAGCCCGAGGAACGGCGGCTCGGGCGCCACCTCCAGCAGCCGGATGGCCAGCAGGTGGCCCTCCAGGTGGTTGGCGCCCACGAAGGGCTTGCCCGTCGCCAGGCTCAGGCCCTTGGCCACCTGCACGCCCACCAGCAGCGCGCCGATGAGCCCGGGGCCGGACGTGACGGCGATGAGGTCGATGTCATCGAGCGTCTTGTTCGCCCGCGTCAGCGCCTCGTGGACGACCGGCAGCACCTGGACGATGTGGTTGCGGCTGGCGAGTTCCGGCACCACCCCGCCCCACCGACGGTGGATGTCCACCTGCGTGGAGACGACGTCCGACAGCGCGCGGCGGCCGTCCTCCACGACGGCGGCAGCAGTCTCATCACACGAGGTTTCCAGTCCAAGGACGAGCAAGGCGGCTCACTTCTCGGGGCCAATGAAGGAAGTGGGGCCGCCCCCGCTCAGTTGCCCAGCCCCCTGAGCAACGTGCGGACCTCTTCGGCGGAAGACCCCGTCGGTTCCAGCAACAAGTACTGCTTGTAGGCGTCGGCCGCCTGGGAATTCTTGCCGGTGAACTGTAGCGCCATGCCCAGGGACAGCCAGGCACGGGCGTTCGAGGCCTCTTCCTTGACGACCTCCTGCAGCAGCTTGGCCGCCTCGCGGTAGGCCCCGTCCGTGGTGAAGCCGTTCACCAGCGCGATGCCCAGCCCCGCCTTCGCCTCCGTGGCCGCCGGCTTGAGCGCCAGCGCCTTGCGATAGGTCCCCGCCGCTGACCGGAAGCGCTGTCCGACGACGGCCGCCCTCGCCTGCTTCACCAGCGTGGCGTACTCGACCTCCGGGTCCACGGCGGGCTCCGGCGTGGCGGCCGGTGCGGTGGGCGTGGGTTCCGGCGGCTTCGGCGCCTCGGCGATTGCCGCGCCTGCATCCAGCGTGGCGGCGGGCGCTCCGGCGGAGCCTCCGGGGCCTTGGCAGTGGCGTCCTCGGGCGGTGCCTCCGGAGCCTTGGCCGTGGCCTCCTCGGGCGGCGCCTTCTCCGGGGGCGGCGTCTGCTGCGCCTCACCGTTCGAGGGCGACCGAGGCGCGACCACCGGGGGCTTCACCGGCTGCGTGTCCGGCTTGTCGCTTCCGGTCCCCGCGACGACGGCCGCGACCGCGCCGATGAGGACCACCGCCGCGCCGATGATGAGCCCGGTGCGCTTGGGGCGAACCGCGCTGGCCACGGCCGCGTCGTCATGCGCGGCCGAAGGCTTCTTCTCGGCCGGCTTCACGGAAGCCGAGGGCTCGGCGCCCGTGGGCTTCGCGGACACAACCGGAGCCGCATCCACCGGCTTCGCGGGCGCGGCCTCCGTGAGCTTCACGGCCGACGCCGGAGCGGCATCCACCGGCTTCGCGGACACGGAAGGCACGGACGACGCCGGGGCCACATCCGCTGGCTTCGTGGCCTCCACGGACGGCGCTGGCGCGGACTCCGTGAGCGCGATGGATGGCTCGGTGTGGTTCGCGTCGGAGGGAGACGCGGCCGGCTCCACGGACGCGCTGGGCGTGGCCGTGGGCTCGACCGTGCTGGCCAGCGGCGCGCTGGGCGTGGGCGGCTCGACGGGCAGCTCCGGCACGCCGTGGCCCGGATAAGGAGGCAACGCGAGCTGCGGCGTCGCGGGGACCTCCTCCATCACCAGCTCCGCGTCGAACTGCGCCGGGCCACGGGGGAATGGGCGGCGTCACGTAGCCGCTGCCACTCACCAGCGTGACCTCGGACGACGGCGGGGCCGGCGTCGGCGGGGGCACGGGGCGGGAACGGGTTGGGCGCAATGGCCGCGGCCGCCGAAGATGGGCGCTCGCGGCGACAGCGCGGGCTCGG
>JBKGHI010000333.1:0-8419 GCA_046520405.1 Myxococcus sp. 1LA | reverse complement strand
CACGCTGCCCGGCTGCCGGAAGTCCCGCCGCTGGTGCCCGTGGATGAGGCCTCCATCCCCACGCCGCGGGCGGTGGCCGTGGTCGCCGCGCCGCCGCCCGTGCCCAACCGGGTGAGCCTGCTGGGTGCCCGGACAGTGGGCGCGGGAGGCCTGGCCGCGGGCCTGTCCCTGGGCTTTCCCACCGTGTCCGCGCGGGTCGCAGTGGGCGTCTTGCCGCGTGTGGACGTGCTGGCCGGCGTGGACAGTGCCTACGGCCTGATGAACGAGCTGCGGCTGGGCGCGCGGTGGATGGTGTTCGACGGCGGCCCCCGGTGGAGCCTGGGCGTGGCGGTGGAGGGAAGCCACGCCTTCTTCCTGCGGCCCGCGAGCGTGGAGGACCGGGGCGCGCGCTACCTGAGTGGCCGCCGCAACTGGAACGTGCAGCCCGGCATCGTCGGCAACTTCCAGCTCAGGGGGGCCCGCGCGCCGCGCCTGTTCTTCGACGTCCGCTACCTGCTCGCGCTGGACACCGAGCCCATTCAAGGGGTGCCGCTGGGCGGCCTGCCGCCCGACGTGGAGTTCTCCAGCGCATTCCCCATTCGCGTGGGCGCGGAGGTCCCCGTGAGTGAGAAAACGTCCTACGCTGTGACATTGGGCGGGGACATCCGCACCCGACCTGACGAGGCGGACTTCATGCCCGTCATCTCCTTTGGCGTCGTGACTGGTTTCTAGCGAGGTCTTCCATGCGTGGCAGTGTCATCGGCTCCGGCTCCTTCGGTACCGCCCTGGCGAACGTGCTGGCGGTGAATTGCGAGGAGGTTCGTCTGTGGGGCCGAGAGGCCTCCGTCGTGGAGGCCATCAACGCCCAGCACGAGAATCCCACCTACCTGAAGGGCATCCCCATCTCGGAGCGCGTGCGCGCCACGACGAGCCTGGAGGAGGCGCTGGCGGGCTCGGAGCTGGTGGTGCTGGCCACGCCCAGCCACGCCACGCGCGAGGTGGTGGCCAAGGCCCAGGCGTTCCTGCCGCGCCACGTCCCCATCGTCACGGTGTCGAAGGGCATCGAGAACGAGACGCTGCTGACGATGACGGAGCTGTTGGAGGACTGTCTGCCCGAGGAGCTCCACCCGTACCTCGCGGTGCTGTCCGGCCCCAGCTTCGCCAAGGAGCTGGCGCGGCGCATGCCCACGGTGGTGACCATCGCCTCCCACTGGGACAAGGTGGCGCTGCGCTGCCAGAAGGCGCTGCAGACGGAGACGTTCCGCAGCTACACGTCCACGGACGTGGTGGGCGTGCAGTACGGCGGCGCGCTGAAGAACGTCATCGCCATCGCCGCGGGCATGGCGGACGGGCTGGGCATGGGCCACAACGCGCGCGCGGCCATCATCACCCGCGGCCTGGCGGAGATTACGCGCCTGGCGGTGCGCAAGGGCGCCAACCCCCTGACGCTGTCAGGCCTGTCCGGCATGGGCGACCTGGTGCTGACGTGCACCGGCGAGCTGAGCCGCAACCGGCACGTGGGCATGGAGCTGGGCAAGGGCCGCAAGCTGCCGGACATCCTCGCGGACATGAAGGAAGTGGCCGAGGGCGTGAAGACGGCTCGCAGCGCCCGGGACCTGGAGCTCAAGACAGGCGTGGAGCTGCCCATCTGCCACCAGGTGTATCTGATTGCCCACGAGGGCAAGAGCGCCCGGTCCGCGGTGGTGGACCTGATGACGCGCCAGCCCAAGTCGGAGCTGGCGGGCGTCTAGTCCAGACGGCCCTCAGAAGCGGCGCGGCGCCGCGTCCGGCGTGGCGCCGCGGACGCGCCACACGGTGAGCCGCTGGGAGTTGGTGTGGCTCACCACCAGGCCCTCCTGCTGCATCTGCTCCAGCAGGCGGTTCGTCTTGAGGCGGTCCAGCCCCACGGACTTCGCCAGCAGGTCTCCGGGCATGCCGCTGATGTTGCGGCGCAGCTCGTTGACGATGGCGCGCTTGAACTCGTTCTTCTGGAGGCCGTCCAGGTCCTGCGTGCGCCAGGCCTGGAGGACGCCCACGGCGATGATGACGAGCGTCAGAATCGCCACGATGGGGTAGATGATGTGGCTGTTCTGCTCCAGGACCTCGATGTACTTCGGAGACAGTGAGGACACAGGCTTCGCGTAGTCAGCCTGGGCCAGCAGCAGGGGTGTGAGGGCGGGAATCGACACGGCCCCCCGACTCTACGGGGAGCCGTGCCTGCCCGGCAACCGCGCGCTCAGACAGCGCCGATGGCCTCGGTGGCGCCCTCGGCGAACAGCGTGGTGTCCGCCTTGGCCAGCAGCGTCGCCAGGCCCTCGCGCGTCGCGGCGCTGATGGCCACGCCGCCTCGGGTGCGCAGCAGCGCCTCCACCTCGTCCGGCGGCAGCAGGTCCGCCTTGTTCCACACCATGAGGCGCGGCTTCTCCATCAAGTCCAACGAGTCGAGGATGTTCTCCACCGCCTCCACCTGCTCGTCGCGCGCGGGGTCCGCCGCGTCCACCACGTGCAGCAGCAGGCTGGCGTCGTACAGCTCCTCCAGCGTGGCGCGGAACGCGGCGACCAGGTCCTTGGGCAAATCGCGGATGAAGCCCACCGTGTCGGTGATGATGACCTCGCGCTCCTGCGGGAAGCGCAGCCGCCGGCTGGTGGGGTCCAGCGTGGCGAACAGCTTGTTCTCCGCCAGCACCTCGGCGTTCGTAATCGCGTTGAGGAGCGTGGACTTGCCGGCGTTGGTGTAGCCGACAATGGAGATGACGGGCAGCTCGCGCCGGTTGCGCTGGGCCCGGCGCACGCTGCGCTCACGGCCAATCGCGTCGATGCGCTTCTCCAGGTGCGTAATCCGCTCGCGCACGCGGCGGCGGTCGATTTCGAGCTTCGTCTCACCGGGACCGCGTCCGCCAATGCCGCCCATCAGCCGGCTGAGCGAGTCGTCACTCTGCACCAGGCGCGGCAGCCGGTACTTGAGCTGCGCCAGCTCCACCTGGAGCTTGCCCTCGGCGCTCTGCGCGCGCTGCGCGAAGATGTCGAGGATGAGCTGCGAGCGGTCCAGAATCTTGAGGCTGGTGGCCTCGCCGATGTGCCGGCCCTGGGACGGGGTGAGGTCCTTGTCGAAGATGAGGAGGTCCACCATGGACTGCATGGAGCGCAGGTTGAGCTCCTCCAGCTTGCCGCGGCCGATGAGGTAGCGCGGATCCGCCTCGCGTTTCACCTGAAGCACGGAGTCGATGACCTCCACGCCCGCGGTGCGCGCCAGCTCCTTCAGCTCCGCGAGGCTGGACTCGGCCAGGGCGCGGTTGCCGTCCAGGCACACCGCCACGAGGATGGCCTTCTCCCGGCCGCCCACCTTGCGGGACGCCGCCTTGCGGTTGAACTCCTCCTCCAGCGCGCCCAGCGTGTCCATCAGGTCTGGCTGCGCGACGTGGACGGAGGGCAGCGTCTCCACGTTCCAGAACTCGCCGGAGCCGTTCTCCGGGACGAGGTAGGCGTAGTGCAGGACGCCGGGCAGGCCATCGTTCCCCACGCCAATGGCCGCCACGCAGTCCAGGCGCAGCAGCGCGAGGTCCGTGAGGTCGTCCTTGGTGAGCGGCTCGCTCTTCAGGTGGGTGTGCACCAGGCGGAGGCCACGCAGACGCACCTGGCCCGCACGGGCGCGGCCGATGTCGGGCAGCTCGAGCTTGTGGGCGTTGCCCACGATGACGTGCTCGATTTCGCCCTTCCGGTTGACGAGCACACCCACCTGCCGGTTCGTCTCACGCGACAGCTCGGTGAGGTGCCGGGCAAGCTCGGGCGACACGATTTCGTGCGGCGGGACACGCCGACGGAAGGTGTTTCGCAGGCGGTGCTGCTCGCTCGACTTGAGGCCCAGGGTGTTGCCGTAGATTTCCTTCAAACCGTGCTCTCCTGGCGGAGGCATGGGGCCCCCACCGTTTCGGTACGACTTTATGACTGCCGCTGTGGGGAAAACACGCCGGACGCGCGCGCCTTCCAATTCTGACCTACGCTTCCGGCCCGTGAGTTCGATTTCCACGGGACGCACCGCCCTGCGCGCCGCTCGGCGGGTGGTGGTGAAAATCGGCACCAACGCGCTGACGAACGCCACCGGGCGCTTCAATCGTCACCACTTCGATGCGCTGGGCCAGGATTTGTTGTGGGCCGCGCAGGGCCGCGAGCTGGTGGTGGTGTCCAGCGGGGCCATTGCCTTGGGGCTCGAGCGGCTGGGCTTGCCCTCGCGCCCTCGCGACATCCCAGGCAAGCAGGCATGCGCCGCGGTGGGGCAGAGCCGGCTGATGCAGGCCTACGAAGAAGCCTTCGCCGCGCGTGGGAAGGCGGTGGCCCAGGTGCTGCTCACCCACGAGGACGTGCAGGAGCGCCGCCGCTACCTCAACGTGAAGCACACGCTGGAGCGGCTGCTGACGGCGGGCGTCGTTCCCGTCATCAATGAGAATGACACCGTCTCCGTGGACGAGCTGAAGTTCGGCGACAACGACACGCTGGCGGGCCTGGTGGCGGGCGTGGTGGAGGCGGACGCGCTCGTCCTGCTGTCGGACGTGGAGGGGCTCTATACCGGAGACCCGCGGCGTGACGCGGACGCGGAGCTGCTGTCCACCGTGCTGCAAGTGACGCCCGAGGTGCTGGCGCTGGCCACGGGCACCACCAGCGGGGTGGGGACGGGCGGCATGAGCACCAAGGTGCGGGCCGCCGCGCGCGCGTCCGAGTCCGGCATCCACTGCGTGATTACGTCCGGCGCGGTGCCCGGCCGGCTGCGCGCCGTGCTGGAGGGCGAGGACGTGGGGACCCTCTTCGAGCCCACCGGCAGCCGCCGCAGCGCCCGGGCCGCGTGGATTGCCCATGCCCTGCGCGCGCGCGGGACGCTCACGGTGACGCGGCGCGCGCGAGGCCATCGTCACCGGCAAGCGCAGCCTGCTGCCCAGCGGCGTGCGCGGCGTGGAGGGGGACTTCGGGCGAGGAGACCCCGTGGACCTGGTGGCCGCGGACGGCGCCGTGTTCGCCCGGGGGCTGGCCGCCTACGACGCGAACGAGCTGCGGCGCATCGCCGGGCGGCACACGGGGGACATCGAGACGGTGCTGGGCTACCGCTACCTGGATGAGGCGGTGCACCGCGACGACCTGGCGGTGCTGTAGCCGCTCAGATGGACGAGGTGGACAGCGACTTGCCGCAGCGCTCACCCAACTGCATCAGCGCGCGGAACTCCGGCGAGTCCACCTTCATCAGCAGCAGGGAGACCTCGAGCTCACCAGGGACGCGGCCGAGCTGGAGCTTGCGCTCCTGCCCGTGGAGCAGCGCCAGCTCGGAGTGACCCTTGGCCTCGGGAAGCTGCAGGTCGAGCTGGAGCAGGAACGACTGGCCCTCCGCCTTGGGCGTGAGCACCAGCCGGTAGTCGGGCAGGGGAGCGCCCGGACGGCGGCGCTCGGCGCGAAGGGTGCGGCCCGCCTCGCCCAGCAGCTTGGGCTGGGCGACCAGGCGTCCGTCACGGCGGACCTCGACGGCGAAGTAGAGGGGCTCGGCGCGCACGGGCGCTGGCGCGGCCATGCTCGTGACGCCCACGAACATCGCCAACCCGGCCACCAGATTACGGACGAGGGTGATGCGGCTCATCGTGAGGTCCCTTCGGAGGCTTCGCCCGCCGCGCCGGCCATGCGGCATCCGGACGGGCAGGCCCGTCCACGTCGCTTCCACTTCCACGGAATGACCCAGCCATAACCCAGATCATGCCCTCAGTGCGAGCCCCCCGACCCGGTGCCTTCCGGGTGTGATGGAAGACAAGCGCACGTACAGGTGAATACCTGCTTGTCTGTTCAGCGTGGTCCGGCTATCTGGCCGGACGCGGGCGGACGTCTCACCTGTTTCCCACCCACACGTCCACTTCTTGACCCTCCCGGGTCCGCCCGGCATCGTCGCCGACCTTCCAATGGACCGCACTGAACGCATCCTCGACCTCGTGGCCCTCCTGCTCGACGCGCGCGAGCCCATCTCCTGGGCCGAGCTGCGCGAGCACTTCCCCGCTGACTACGGCGGCTCGGATGATGCCGCCGAGCGCAAGTTCGAGCGCGACAAGGCGGAGCTGGTGGAGCTGGGCTTCCCACTGACGTACGTCCAGGGCGACGATGAGCGCAGGGACGGCTACATCGTCGACCGGGACGCCTACTACCTGCCGGAGGCGGACCTCTCCAAGGAGGAGCTGGCCGTGCTCTACGCCGCCGGCTCCGCGGCGCTGGCGTCCGGCGCCTTCCCCGGCCGGGACGACCTGGCGCACGCGCTGCGGAAGATTGGCTTCTTCGCGGGCCAGTCGCTGCCCACACCCCGGGTCCGCATGGAATTGGGCTCCGTGCACGAGGGGCAGGAGAAGGAGGTCTCCGCGCGCCTGGAGCAGCTCTGGGACGCGTGCGCGGCCCGCAAGTGGGTGGACCTGACCTACGCCAGCCCCAAGCAGGCCGGCACCACGCAGCGCCGCGTGGACCCGTATGGCCTGGCGCTGCGCCGCGGCGCCTGGACGCTGGTGGGGTACTGCCACCTGCGCGGCAGCCTGCGCAGCTTCCACGTCCACCGCGTCCGCGAATTGAAGGTGAACACGGCGCGCCCGCGTACGCCGGACTTCCAGGTTCCGGCGGACTTCTCGCTGGATTCGCACGTGGCGTACTTCCCGTGGCAGCACCGCTTCCATGAGCAGGTGGAGGTGGTGCTCCACCTGTCGGGCACGCTGGCCTCGCGCGCGGCGAGCCTCCTGCCCGGCGCCACGCTGGAGCCCGCGGAGACGGGGGCGGTGCGGGCGCGGCTGCCGGTGACGTTCGTGGATGGCCTGCTGCGCTTCTGCCTGGCGCTGGGGCCGGACTGCCGCGTGGAGGGCCCGGAGCGGGCGCAGGCGCGGCTGCGGGAGATGGCCTCTCGCATCGTGTCGTCGCATGAGGATTCGCTGGACAAGGTGAGCGCATGAGCAACGTCCACGAGCGGCTCCGCCGCCTGCTGTTCCTGGTTCCGTACGTCTCCAAGCACCCGGGCGTCACGGTGGACGCGCTCGCGCGCGCCCTCAACGTCAGCCGCGAGGACCTGCTGGAGGAGCTGGACCTGCTCACCTGCGTGGGCCGGCCGCCCTTCAACCCGGACGACTACATCGACATCTACGTGGACAACGACCGCGTCTACGTGGACCTGGACCAGCGCCTGTTCGCGCCGCCCCGGCTCACCCCGGGCGAGGCCGCGGCGCTGGCCGCGTCCGCGGAGCTGCTCCGGCCGGCCACGGGGGACGCGTTGCAGAGCGCCTGCAGAAGCTGGAGCGCGTGCTGCCGCCCGCCACCCGCGAGCGCTACCGGGAGATGTACCGGAAGATTGACGCGTCCACGGAGGCGCCCCAGGCCCTGGGGCCGCTCACCCGCGCCATCATCGAGCGGCTGGAGGTGACGTTCGGCTACGCCAGCCCCGGCCGGTCGCCGGAGCCGCGCACCGTGCGCCCCTACGAGCTGCTCAGCCACCGGGGGCAGTGGTACCTGCAGGGCTACTGCCATACCCGGCAGGACGCGCGCCTGTTCCGCCTGGACCGGATGGAGGACATCTCCGTCACGGACGTGTCCTTCCAGCCGCCCGCGGACGCCCGGGCGGACGTGCCCAACCCGGCCCGGGGCCTGAAGGACGCCTCGGTGCGCGTGCGCTTCTCCCCGGTGGCCGCTCCCTATGTGAAGGAGCGCTTCGGCCAGGACGCCCGCCCGCTTGCTGACGGGGGCGTGGAGGTGCTCGTGGCGGGGGACAGCGAACGCTGGCTGACCCAGTGGGTCCTGTCTTTCGGAGGCGAGGCGCAGGTCATGGAACCGGCCTCCGCGCGTGCGGCCGTTGCCCGCGCGGCGCGGGCCTCTGTAGGATTGTGACCCCCCATGCCTTTCCAGCTGACGATCTCCGAGGGTAGAGAAGCCGGTAAGGAGTTCGTCTTCGACCAGGACTCCGTTCTCATCGGCCGTTCGACGGATTGCGACGTCGCGCTGTTCGACCCGGGTGTGTCCCGACGACACTGCCGCATCTTCCTCGACGGTGAGGCCTACTCCGTCGAGGACCAGGGCAGCGCCAACGGGTCGCTCGTCAACGGCAGTCCGGTGAAGACGCAGGTGCTCGAGGACGGCGACAAGCTGACCCTGGGGCCGGTGACGTTCATCTTCGCGATGCTGACGGACGAGCCGGCCACGGGCGAAGAGGAGCTCCCCGCCGGCGCCCAGGAAGGCGATGGCAGCACGCGCATCGTCTCCCTGGACAGCCTGAAGCGGCAGCGCAACAAGGGTGTCGCGCTGGCGCCGGAGGGCGCGGACCAGGACGAACTGGACGAAATCCGCGAGGGCGCCACCCGCAACAACCTGCAGGCCCTGCGCCCCGTGTCCCAGGGGCAGAGTGGTTCGCGGCCGGCGGCCATCGAGCGCTCGGCGCCCGCGGCGACTCCCG
>JBKGHI010000332.1:0-8441 GCA_046520405.1 Myxococcus sp. 1LA | reverse complement strand
CCCCACCGGTGCGGCCACCGCCCGCCTTCCCGTCCGCGCGGAGCGAGGTGCCCGCCCCCCCCGCGGCCTCGGGCGACCCGCGGCGCGTCGTGGAAGTCGAGCCCGTCATCGAGTCCACCACCGGCCGCATCCACACCGAGGACATCCGCGCCGCCATCCAGGCGGTGACTCCGCTCGTGCAGCAATGTTTCGAGGACGCGGCACAACGCAACCGGGGTCCGCAGACAGTGAAACTGCGCTTCACCGTGGAGGCGGGCACCGAGGGCGGGGTGATGAACGCGGGCGAGCTGGTGTCGAGCACCATTCCGGACCCCTTCGTGCAGGCGTGCGCGCTGGACTCCCTGCTGGACGTCCGCTTCCCGGCGCCCTACGGCGGAGGAAAGGCGACGGTCGTCTACCCCTTCGAGTTCCGCGTGCCTGGGGAGACTGGCCGGTAGGGCCGGGTTTTGCGTAAGGTGCCGGTGCCCCCGCCCCTTCATGCCCGTCACCGTCGAACAGCTTGGTCCACATGACGCGGAAGCCCTGCGAGGGCTGCTGTCCAAGGACCCCATCAGCAACCTCTACCTGCTGGGGTTGCTGGAGGAGTTCGGCATCGCCCCCCGTGGCAGGGTGCCCTTCGCCTACTACGGCCGCTTCGACGGCAAGGCCCTCACCGCCGCCGTGTTCGTGGGCGGCGATGGCGGCCTGGTGGTGCCCAGCGCGAGCGACGCCACCGCCACCAGCGTCATCGCGGACGCGCTGGCCTCGAACCTGAAGCTGCGCTCCACCGTGGGTGACAAGTCGTCGGTGGACGCGCTGCTGCGCAGCCTGGCCCCGGGCAAGCCGCGCCTGTCGCGCACCCAGCGGCTGTTCAGCGTGTCCGCGGACGACCTGGGCCCCTTCACCAACCCGCTTTTGCGGCTGGCGAAGGAAGAGGACCTCCCCCGGCTGCTGCCGCTGGCCCAGGGCTACGTGCGCGAGGTGCACGAGCGCGACCCGCTGGCGGAGGACCCGCGCGGCTACGAGGCCCGCGTCATCCAGCGCGTGCGCCAGCGCCGCACCTACGTGCTGGAGGAGAACGGCGAGCTGGTGTTCAAGGTGGACATCGGCAGCCGCTCCCAATACGGCGCGGAGCTGGAGGGGCTCTACACGCTGCCCTCCGAACGCAAGAAGGGCCACGCCCTGCTGTGCCTGGGCCAGATTTCGCGCCACCTGCTGTCCTCGCTGCCGCGGCTGACCCTGCGCATCGACGAGCGGGATGAAAGCACCGCCCGCATCGCCCGCAAGGTCGGCTACCTGGCCGGGCGGACGTGGCGGCTCGTCCTGGTGGACTAGCCAGCGGGCGCGTACAGTCCGCGCCCGCATGAGCCGTCCCACGCCTTCCCGCCGTCCCCTCTCTGGAGAGGGCCCCGTCATCCTCCACGCCGCCACGGACTCGCGCTGGCTGCCCCTGGCGCTCGAGCGGTTCGACGAGGTGCTGGTGGACCACGCCCACTGCGAGAAGAAGGCCGCCGCCAACGCGCTGTCCATGCTCCAGGCCTACCCGGACCTGCCAGGGCTGCCCTCGCAGATGGCGCGGCTCGCTCGCGAGGAGAGCGCCCACCTGGCCCGCGTGCTGGACCTGATGGCCGCCCGCGGCCTCACGTTGACGAAGGACGCGGGAGACCCCTACGCCCAGGGCCTGCAGAAGCTGATTCGCACGCCCGCCGCCGAGCGCCGCACGGACCGGCTGCTGGTGGCCGCCGTCATCGAGGCGCGCTCCTGCGAGCGCCTGTCCCTGCTGGCCGAAGGGCTCACCGACCCGGGCCTGGCGCGCTTCTACGGCGAGCTGGCCCAGTCCGAGGACGGGCATCAGTCCCTCTTCTACCGGCTGGCCGTCACCGCGAACGCGGGCGACGAAGCCGCCGTGAAGGAGCGGCTGGAGTGGATGCTGGAGCGCGAAGCGCAGGTCATCGTCGACGTGGGGCTGCGCGCCGCCATCCACTGAGCCGTCACGGCCCCGCCCGCTGCCCCACCGCCGGCGCGGGAGACGTGCCCTTCTCCAGCGGCCACACCCAGGGCACCGCCACCGTGAGCATGACGACCAGCACCGCGGTGAGCGGTGTGCCCAGGCGGAAGAAGTCCGTGAAGCGGTAGTGCCCCGGCCCGTACACGAGCACGCAGCTGGGCTCCAGCGGGGTGATGAACGAACAACTGGCCGCCAGCGTCACCGCCATGGCGAAGGGCCGCGCGTCCACGCCGAGCTGCTGCGCGGCGTTGAGCGCCACCGGCAGCACCACCAGCGCCGCGGCCTGGTTGCTCATGGGCGCGGACAGGGCGATGGTCAGCACCATCAACAGCACCATCACCATGCGCGGGCCGCCATATGCGCCCAGCGCCGCCACCCGGTCCCCCACGAAGGCGCCCGCGCCGCTCACCTCCATGGCCAGGCCCAGCGCCATCATGGAGCCGATGAGCAGCACCACGCGCCAGTCCACGCGGAACGCGGTGCGCGGGTCCACGCAGCCGGTGGCAATCATCAGCAGCATGCCGGTGAGGCCCGCCACCGACAGCGGCACCACGTCCAGCGAGCCCGCCGCCAGCGCGCCCAGGAACAGCACCACCGCCAGCAGCGCCTTGCCGTAGCGCGGCGGCTGGTACTCGTGGCCGCTGAGCACCGTCAGGTTGCCGCCCCGCGCCAGCTCGTCCACCCTGTCTCGCGCGCCGCGCAGCAGCAGCACGTCTCCCACCGACAGCGGCAGCATGGACAGCGAGCGCTCACCGAAGGTGCGGCCCAGGAGCTGGAGCTTGGTGATGCGCTGGATGGCGGGCTTGCGGTGCAGGGCCAGCGCCACCAGGCCGTAGCGCTCCACGAAGAGCGTCTCCTTCAGGCTGCGCCCCGCCAGCGGGCTGCCGGGCGGCACGCTGGCTTCGATAAGGAGGGAGTCCTTGTCGTGCAGCTCCTCGTCGGACAGCCGCACGTCCGGGCGGATCTGGATGCCGCGCAGGTCCTTCACCCGCAGAATCGTCTCGCGGTCGCCCTCGATGAGCAGCCGCTCGTCGCCGCGCAGCCGGTAGCCGGGCGCCGCGGACAGGGCCTCGCCGTCGCGGATGATGCCGATGACGCGCAGCCCCAGCCCTTCCGAGATGTCCCCCAGCTCCTTTCCCACGTAGCGCGAGTCCGCGGGCAGCACCGCCTCCGTGAGGTAGTCGCGCAGCGTCCAGTCCTCCATGGCGCCGCGGCCCTCGCGCGCCGGCAGCAGCCACGGCGCCAGCAGCACCACCCCGAGGATGCCGACAATCGCCAGCGGCAAGCCCACCGGCGCCAGCTCCGTCACGCCGATGCCCGGCATGCCCAGCCGCTGCATCGCGGCGGACATCACCAGGTTGGTGGACGTGCCGTAGAGGAACACCATGCCGCCCAGCATGGAGGCGTACGCCAGCGGCAACAGCACCTTGCTCTTGGGCACCTTGGCGCGCTGCGCCGCCCCAATGGCCACCGGCAGGAACGCCGCCGTCGTCACGGTGTTCGAAATGATGGAGGAGAAGGCCGCCACCGCCACCATCATCGCCATGACGAACGTCTGGTGGCCGAAGCGGGCGAAGAAGGCCAACCGTTGGCCCACCAACTGGACCACGCCCGTGGATGCCAGCCCCTGCGTCATCGCGAGCAGCGTGAAGATGAAGATGACGGTGTCGTTGCTGAACCCCTCGAAGGCCTGCGCGGGCGTGAGCACGCCCGTCAGCGCCAGCAGGCACACCACCACGAGCGAGCTGACCTCGATGGGAAGCGTGTCGAACGAGAACAGCACCAACGCGATGACGACGACACCCAGGACGATGGCGATGGTCATAAGGCCCGCCCCAACCTGTATTCGCTGCGCTGATAAGGCGAGGGCCGTGGCGCAGTGCGCCGTTTACTTCTGGATGACCGGCCTCTGATAAGTGGAATTAGGAGCGGCCTGTTCGGTACCACGGTGAGTGGCCGGTCGCGGGTTGCATTTATGCCCCCCTTCCAGAACGTTTGGGGCCTGTCTCCAGACATGAACCACAAGGACGAATCCATGGCTTCGACGCAAGTTGCGGCGGAGGGCCAGCAGGCCCCCACGAAAAACCCCACGCTCCTCGCCTGGGTGGCCAAGATGGCCGAGATGACCCAGCCGGACCGCATCGTCTGGTGTGACGGGTCCGAGGCGGAGAAGAAGCGCCTGACGGACCAGGCGGTGCAGGAGGGCATCCTCATCCCGCTGAACCCGGAGAAGCGCCCCAACAGCTACCTCCACCGCTCCAACCCGAACGACGTGGCGCGCGTGGAGCACCTCACGTTCATCTGTACGCCGAACAAGACGGACGCCGGCCCCACGAACAACTGGATGGAGCCCGAGGCGGCCTACACCAAGCTGGGCAACCTGTTCACCGGGTGCATGAAGGGCCGCACCATGTACGTGGTGCCCTACGCCATGGGCCCCATCGGCAGCCCCTTCACCAAGCTGGGCGTGGAGCTGACCGACAGCGTCTACGTCGTGCTGAACATGCGCATCATGGCGCGCATGGGGAAGCAGGCGCTGGACATGCTGGGTGACAGCGACGACTTCAACCGCGGCCTGCACAGCACCGGCGACGTGGACCCCGACCGCCGCTACATCTGCCACTTCCCCCAGGACAACACCATCTGGAGCTTCGGCTCCGGCTATGGCGGCAACGTGCTGCTGGGCAAGAAGTGCCTCGCGCTGCGCATCGGCAGCTACCTGGGCCGCGAGGAAGGCTGGATGGCCGAGCACATGCTCATCCTGGGCGTCACCAGCCCCAAGGGGGAGACGACCTACGTCGCCGCCGCCTTCCCGTCCGCGTGTGGCAAGACGAACTTCGCGATGATGATTCCGCCCCCTGAGTACAAGGGCTGGAAGATTGAGACCGTCGGTGACGACATCGCGTGGATGCACCCCGGTCCGGATGGCCGCCTGTACGCCATCAACCCGGAGGCCGGTTACTTCGGCGTGGTGCCCGGCACCAACTACAAGACGAACCCCAACGCGATGGAGTCCATCTCCAAGGACACCATCTTCACCAACGTCGCGCTGACGGCGGACGGCGACGTGTGGTGGGAGGGCAAGGACGGCGAGGTCCCCGACGAGCTCACCGACTGGCAGGGCCGCCCCTGGAAGAAGGGCAGCACGGAGAAGGCGGCGCACCCGAACAGCCGCTTCACCGCGCCCATGTCCAACAACCCGGCGCTGAGCCCCAAGGCCAACGACCCGACGGGCGTGCCCATCTCCGCGCTCATCTTCGGCGGCCGCCGCTCCAACACCGTCCCGCTGGTGCTCCAGGCCTTCAACTGGACCCACGGCGTGTTCCTGGGCGCCACCATGGGCAGCGAGACGACGGCCGCCGCCACCGGCAAGGTCGGCGTCGTGCGCCGCGACCCCATGGCCATGCTGCCCTTCTGCGGCTACCACATGGGTGACTACCTCCAGCACTGGCTGGACATGCAGAAGCACATCGCGCAGCTGCCGAAAATCTTCCAGGTCAACTGGTTCCGCCAGGACAAGAACGGCAAGTTCATGTGGCCGGGCTTCGGCGAGAACATGCGCGTGCTGGAGTGGATCGTGAACCGCGTCCACGGCCGCGTCCCCACCCAGGAGACGCTGCTGGGCTGGGTGCCCCGCGCCGACGAAGGCCTCAACCTCAAGGGCCTGGACCTCACCTCCGACGTGGTGACGGAAGTCACCTCCATCAAGGAGGACGAGTGGAAGTCCGAGCTCAGGAGCCAGGAGGTCTTCTTCGAGCAGCTCGGCACCAAGGCGCCCGACGCCCTCATGCTCCAGCGCAAGCTGCTGATGGCGCGCCTGGACCACTGAGTCCAACGACGCCTGTAGCACCCTGAGTCACCACGAGGCCGCTTCCCGCTCGCACTGAGCGCGGGAGCGGCCTGCCGTGTTTTCACAGGAAGTAAAAGTCAGCTCTTCGACCTTCCCGCTTCTCCGCGCTAGGCTCTCAGGTCATGAGACTGGCTTTCGTGTTGTCGGTGATTCTCGCGCTGGCGCCGCCCGTGGCGTTCGCGCAGCGCGGGAAAAATGCAGCGGCCCTCATCAAGGAGGGTGAGCGGCTGTATCAGGCAGGCAAGTACGAGGAGGCGGCGGAGGCGCTGAAGAAGGCGCACGAGGCACAGCCCCACCCGCGGCTCATCTACAACATCGCCATCTCGTTGGAGAACGCGGGAAACCTGCGTGAGGCGGTGAGCTGGTACCAGCAGTACGTCGGCGCCACCGACGGCACGGACCCCACGCTGCTCAAGCGCAGCGCGCGCAGCATCGATCGGCTGCGGGTGCTCATCGAAAAGGAAGACCAGGCCACGGCCGCGGCCAACGCCGAGCGCCAGCGGCTGCAGGAGGAAGCGGACGCCGCGCGGAAGCAGGCGGAGGAAGAGCAGCTCGCGGCCGCCGCGCCGAGGACGAGAGCCGGCGCCAGCAGGAGGCGGAGCTGCAGCGCGCGCTGACGTCCTACAAGCGCCAGCGCATTGGCGCGTTCGCCGCGGCCGGCGTGGGCGTGGCGGGCGTGGTGGCGGGCGTGCTGTTCGGCATGCAGGCGCGCGACGCGCGCGAGCAGTTCGACGGCGCCACCACGGTGCCGACCAAGGATGAGTTCGCCGACAAGACGCGCAGCCGCGCGCTGCTGGCGGACGTCGGCTTCGGCGTGGGCCTGGCGGGTGTCATCACCGCCATCGTCCTCTACCCGAAGGATGGCCCCCCGGTCGCGGGTGAGGTGCGAGTCACGATGGCGCCCAAGGGCGCCGGAGCAGGAATGGCGGTGAGCTTCTGATGCGCGCGCTGGGATTGATGATGACGGGAAGCGCCCTGCTGATGGCCGGGTGCAGCTTCACCACCGCGGGTGGCCTGACCGAGTGTGAGACGTCCTCGGACTGTGACACCGCGCAGGTGTGCAACGCCGGCTACTGTCTGCCGCAGCCGGTGGGCTGTGGCGAAGTCTACGGCCCCACCACCGCGGCCAACGCCATCCCCCTGGGCGCCGCGGTGCCGCTGAGCACCTCCGACGGGCCGGACGAGTCCGAGGTCCAGGCGCTCAACGCCATCAAGCTGGCGCTCGACGAAATCAACCAGCGAGAGGGCGTCAACGGCCGGCCCTTCGTGCTCCACATCTGCGACACGCGCTCGGACACGGCCCGCGCCGCCGAGCAGGCGCAGTGGCTCATCCGCGAGCGCCAGGTGCCGATGATTTTCACGTCCAGCAGCGGCCAGGCGCTCGCCGTCGCCACGCACACCGTGCCCAACGGCGTGCTGATGATTACGTACAGCGGCACCAGCCCGGACATCGCCAACATCAACGACAAGATTGGCACCGAGGCGGGCCTGGTGTGGCGCACGGCGCCGTCCGACGTGCTGCAGGGCCGCATCATCGGCGACCTGCTCCAGGGCCGCATCCTGGTGAACGGCGCCCCGCTCTACGACAACGTCTCCAAGGTCGGCATCAGCTACGTGAACGACCCCTACGGGCAGGGGCTCTTCGGCGTGACGCTGGGGCGCATCAACGCCCCCACGACCTTGACGTCCGCCAGCTACACGCGCAACGGCACGGACATCAGCGGCGTGGTGCAGCACATCACCACCGAGCAGCCGGATGTCGAGGTCCTCATCGGCTTCTCCGAGGACAACGTGCGCATCATCAACCAGACGGCCGCCGCGGGCCGGACCACCCAGCGGTGGTTCTTCACCGACGCCGGCAAGGACCGGGGCCTGTTCAACTCGCTGGGCACCAACCGGAACCTCGTGGATGGCGCCTACGGCACGTCGCCCGCGCAGGCCCGTGAGGACCTCGTCTACCGGCTGTTCGCCCAGCGCTTCAATTCCGCCTTCAACCAGGACCCGGGCCAGTACTCCTTCACCGCGCACGCCTATGACGCCATGTACCTGGTGGCGCTCGGCGCCGCGTATGCCGCCGGTCCCGACGTCAACGCCCCGCAGGCCATCACGGGCGCGCGCATGGCGGACGGCCTGGCGCTGGTGACGCCGGGTGAGGCCGGCACCACGCTGCGGTTCAACCTGGGCACGGAGGGCTTCGCGAGCGCTCGCGCGGCCATCCGCAACGGGCAGGTCATCGACGTGACGGGGGCCAGCGGCAACCTCGACTTCGACGCCACCGGTGAGGCGCCGTCCGAGTACGAGCTGTTCCGCGTGCAGACGGGTGAGTTCCAGACGGTGCAGCTCATCGCGCCGCCCACGGAGTGACGTGAAGGGGGCCTTCAGGGCCCCAGCGTCCGCGTGAGCACCTCGACGGCGGCGGCGAAATCCTCGGGCTGGGGCAGCAGCGACAGCACGAGGAAGGCGCCGCCGCCGAAGTCGTAGAAGTACCCCGGCTGCACCCGCGCGCCCGCGTCCAGCAGGGCCAGGCAGGTGGCCTCCTCGCCGGGCGCCCTCGGAATCCGCAGCACCGCGCTCCACCCGCCCTCCGCCGGCACCACGTCCCAG
>JBKGHI010000331.1:0-8467 GCA_046520405.1 Myxococcus sp. 1LA | reverse complement strand
CGCGCGAGGGCCGCCCGCGCGTGCGGCCGGAGCTGGTGGACGCGGTGGACTGGCGGCGCGTCAACCTGGTGGACGCCGCCGCGGTGGCGCAGTTGGGCGCCTTCGACGCCATCCTCTGCCGCAATGTCCTCATCTATTTCCAGGACGACACCGCCCGCCGCGTGGTGTCCGTCCTGGCGCGCGCGCTCGTTCCAGGGGGACACCTGCTGGTGGGCACCTCCGAATCCCTGATGCGCTTCGGCACCGCGCTCACCTGTGAGGAGCGGCGCGGCACCTTTTTCTATACCAAGGCTGGTCCATGACGGCGGTGTCTCCCATTCGCGTGCTGGTGGTGGACGACTCCGCCTTCGCCCGCAAGGTGTTGCGGCAGGTGCTCTCCAGCGCGGAGGGCCTGGAGGTCGTGGGTGTCGCGCGCGACGGCCTGGATGCCTTGGAGAAGGTGGCCGAGCTGTCGCCGGACGTGCTCACGCTGGATTTGGTGATGCCGGGCCTGGACGGGCTGGGCGTGCTGCGCGCGCTCGCCTCCATCGCCTCCGCGCCCCGCGTGGTGGTGGTGAGCAGCGCGGGCGAGGAGAGCGAGCTGGCGGTGGCCGCGCTCCAGGCCGGCGCGGTGGAGTTGGTGAACAAGCCCACCGCGCTCGCCACCGAGCGGCTCTACGCGCTGGGCGGTGAGCTGGTGGAGAAGGTCCGCACGGCCGCGGGCGCGGTGGCGCGCGCGCTGCTCGAGCCCACGACCCCGGCCACGCAGACGCCCCCCGCGCCTGTGTCCCGGGCGGAGGCGAAGAGCCTGGTGGTGGTGGGCACCTCCACCGGCGGACCGCAGGCGCTCACCCGGTTGTTGGCGGAGCTGCCCGTGGACTTCCCCGCGCCGGTGGCGCTCGCGCTGCACATCCCCACGGGCTACACGGAGGCGGTGGCCCGGCGCCTGAACGCCCACTGCGCGCTGGAGGTGCTGGAGGCGGTGGACGGGCTGGAGCTGCGGCCCGGCCGCGTGGTGCTGGCGCGCTCCGGGCAACACCTCAAGCTGGAGCGCCACGGGCCGGTGACGCTCGCGCGGTTGGACCGGCAGCCGCTGCGCACGCCGCACCACCCCAGCGTGGACGTCCTCTTCGAAAGCGCCGCGCGGAGCTGGGGCCCGGACGTGGTGGGCCTGGTGCTCACCGGCATGGGGGATGACGGCGTCGCGGGGGCCCGGGCCATCCGCCAGGCCGGAGGCACCATCCTCACGGAGAGCGAGTCCTCCTGTGTGGTGTACGGCATGCCGCGCGCCGTGAATGAAGCCGGGCTGGCCACCGCCAGCGCGCCGCTGGAGGGAATGTTGGCGTTGCTGCGTCGCCATGTGCGCTGAAGTCCACCTGTATTCGAATTCTGGGGAGGTGGATGGTGGTGGGGCGCCGGCTGCGTCAGGATGGCCGGCATGCTCCGTTACGCCGCTGACCGCCGGACGATGCTGTGGTGTCTGGCCATGCCCGTGGTGGCCCTGTCGATGTACGTGACCCCCGCGTGGATTCCCTACCTCTGCCCATTGGCGTGCTACCTGGCGCTGTCGGCGGGCGTCATCGCGCACAACCACAACCATTGTCCCACCTTCCGCAACCGGAAGCTGAACGAGGCGATGGGCATGTGGCTGTCGCTCTTCTACGGGTACCCCACCTTCGTCTGGATTCCGACGCACAACCTCAACCACCACAAGTTCGTGAACAAGGCGGGCGACGCCACCATCACCTGGCGCTACTCGAAGAAGCACAACTTCCTGGTGGCCTTCCTCTTCCCCTTCGTCTCCACGTACTGGCAGCAGGAGCCGACGAAGGCGTTCATCGACAAGGCCCGCGAGCGCAACCGCCCGCTGTACCGCCAGATTCTCACCCAGTACGCCGTCTGGGGCGGCACGCACGCGGCGCTGCTGGGGCTGGCCATGGCGATGCACGGCGTGGCGGGGGGCGCGCGCATCTGGGCGTTCGCCTTCCTGGTTCCCGCGCTCTTCTCGCTGTGGACCATCATGTTCTTCAACTACATCCAGCACGTCCACACGGACCCCTGGAGCGAGCACGACCACAGCCGCAGCTTCACCGGCCGCCTCATCAACTTCTTCCTCTTCAACAACGGCCTCCACGCCGTGCACCATGAGACGCCGGGCCTGCACTGGAGCCTGCTGCCCGAGGCGCACGCGAAAATCGAGGCCGCCATGGACCCGGCCCTCAAGCCGGTGAGCTTCTTCGCCTGGTGCTTCCGCTCGTACGTGGTGGCGCCCTTCCTGCCCCGCTTCGGCACGGCGCAGGTGGGGCGCGCGCCCTACGAGCGCCCGCGGGTGTCGCCCTGGACGTGCGCTTCGGGGATGACCTGCAGGCCGTCGACTCGGGCGTCAACGTCGCCCGCGTCTGACGCCGCCGCGGGGGGCCGTGGATGCAGGGGGGGGCCCAAGTCGGAGACCTGTGTCCTTTATTCCCCACCTGTCAGTGGAATCTGACCCGGGGGGATTTCCGTCGAGTGGCTGTTTCTCATACTTCGAAGTCACGGGAGGAGAGCGGTTGGGCGGGCCGGGGGGGATGAAGGCCAGGGAGGCTCCGCATGATGACGGCTCCAGGACGCGTGTGTCCTTCACCGGGTCCGGTGGAAGCAGCGCCACGGGTGCTGTGTGTGGGGGCCACGAGTGAATCCTGGCTGGCGTTGTCCCGGGCGCTGCGGCCCTTGCGGTGCGAGGCATTCCAGTCGCCCTCGCTGGAGTCCGCCTTCCTGGAGGTGCGGCACGCGCGGCCGTCGCTGGTGCTGGTGCACTGGCGGCAGTTGGTGGCGGGCGCGGGCATGGGGCTGCGCGCGCTGAAGCTGCGCCTGGGGGCGGAGGGCCCGCCCATCCTCCTGGTGGCGGAGCCGGAGACGCCCGCGGAAGTGCTCGAGCTGGGCGACGCGGAGGGCGTGGAGGATTGCCTGCTGACGCCGCTGCGCACGCAGGAGCTGCGCGCGGCGCTGGCGATGCTGGGAGGAGCGGGGGCTTCGTCCGCATGCGCACCTCGCGAGCGCTCGCGGCTGTTGCTGCTGGCCGGCGCCAGCGGTCCCCTGGCCTGGAGCGGGCTGGGCGCGCTGCTGGAGGCGTGTGGCCACCGCATCCTCTACAGCGCCACGGTGGGCGGCGGCACGGCGCGGGTGGTGGAGCACGGGGAGCGGCCCCACCTGGTGGTGTCGCGGGAGGGCTCGCCCGGGGCGCCTCGGAGCCTGTTCTCGTTGCGGCTGGAGCCGCTGCTGGCCGGGGTGCCGTCGCTCACGCTGGACGCGCAAGCCCCGGTGCGTCCGTCCTCGGTGCTGCCGCGCATCCACGCGCTGCTGGGCCGCGAGGCGTCCTCGCTGCGCGTCGAGGAGCGGGTGCGCTTCTGCTGTCCGGTGTCCTTCGGCGAGTCGGGGCCGCGCGGCGCGGAGTGGCGCTCTGGCGTGTCCAGCGCGCTGAGTCCGGGTGGCCTCTTCATCCGCACCCTGGTGCCGGCGAAGGCGGGCGCGGCGGTGGGGCTGCACATCCTGCTGCCCACCCTGGGCGAGCGGCTGGAGACGCACGGCGTGGTGGCCTGGGCCCATGCCTACGCGCCTCGCGGCGGCGTGTCCCATCCGTACGGCATGGGCGTGCGCTTCCTGGGCATGGGCCCGCCGCGCCTCATGCAGTTGCGCCAGTTGTGCCGGGCGGAGGTGCACCCATGACGCCGCGTGGCGCCCCCCGGCGCAAGAAGGTCCTCCTGGCGGATGACTCGGACACCGTGCTGCTGCTCCAGCGGATGTTGCTGGCGGAGCTGGGCCACGACGCCATCGTCGCGCGTGACGGGCTGGAGGCGCTGGCGCGCGCGGAGCAGGAGCGGCCGGACCTCGTGTTCCTGGACGTGTTGATGCCGCACCTGGACGGGCTGGAGACGTGCCGGATGATGCGGGGCCGGGAGCCGACGCGGCGCACGCCCATCATCCTGTGCAGCGCCCGCGCCGAGGCGCGCAGCGTGCGCGCGTGCTTCAACAGCGGCTGCAACGACTTCGTGGCCAAGCCCTTCGACGGCGCCGCGCTGATGGCGCTGCTGCGGCGCTACCTGGATTAGGCGTGCGGCGTGCCGGTGGGCGGCACGGGCGGCCGGGCCGGCATGGAGCGGCGCGGCAGCGTCACGGTGAAGGTGGTGCCTTCCGACTCGTCGGAGCGGACCTCGATGGTGCCGCCGTGCGCCTGGACGATTTCCCGGACGATGAAGAGCCCCAGCCCGTAGCTCATCTTCAGCGTGCGCGAGCTCTGCGGGCCGCTGCGGAAGGGCTCGAAGATGTGGGGCAGCAGGTTGTCCGGAATGGGGCGGCCGGCGTTGTGCACCTCCAGCACCACCCGGGTGCGCAGCCCGCGCACCGTCAGCCGCACCGGCGTCTCCGGCGGGCTGTACTTGAGCGCGTTCTCCACCAGGTTGGACGTCACCTGCGCCAGGCGGTCCGGGTCCCACACGCCCTGGGTGTTCCCCTTGGGGTCCACCTCCACGCAGCGCTGGGGGAAGGCCACGCCGAACTCGTGGGCCACCTTGGCCGCCAAATCCTTCAGGTCCACCGGCCGGGGCTCGATGGCCACGCCGCCCATCAGCCGCGTGCGCGTGAAGTCCAGCAGCAGCCGGGTGAGCCGCTCGATGCGCACCGCCGCGGTGGCGATGCGCTGGCTGGTGCGCTGGGCGTCCTCGTCGGTGCCGCCGGCGGCCAGCACGCGCGACCAGTTCATGATGGCGCCCAGCGGGCTGCGGATGTCATGGGTGACGATGCCCATGAGCTGCTCCTGGAACTCGGCGTGCCGCCGGGCCTCCTCCTCCGCCCACTTGCGCTGGGTGATGTCGCGGCTGATGCCGAACAGGCCGAACACCTTGCCCTCGATGTCGCGCAGCACGCCCTTGGTGGACAGCCACACGCGCGGGCCCTCGGCGCCCGGCTGCGCGTCCTCGTAGGTGACGGTGCGGCCGAAGGCGAACACCTCGCGGTCGTTCGCGGCGTTGGTGCGCGCCACCGCCGGGTCGAACAGCTCGTGGTCGGTGCGCCCCACCACGTCCTCGGAGCGGTAGCCCACGGCCTTGGCGCCCGCCGCGTTCATCATCGTGAAGCGGCCGTCCAGGTCCTTCGTGTAGACGGCGTCGGTGGTGCCTTCCAGGATGGCGCGGAACACCTCGCCGTTGCGGCGCAGCGCCTCGCGAGTCTTGCGCTCCTCGGTGATGTCCCGGCAGTGCACCAGCAGGCCGCCCTCCACCGGACGCACGCGCACGTCGAGGCACGTCTCCGCTTCCGGCCAGACGTGCTCGTAGCGGACGGAGGGCTGCTCGGAGACAGGCTGCTCGAAGCGCAGGTGGCGGCTCAGCTCCAGCAGCGTGGGGCACGCCCGGCGCACGTCGTCACGCAGCCGCGCGACGCCGTCCAGCAGCGTGCCCATCTCCGGATTCACGTAGGCCAGACACCACCGCGCATCGAGCAGGAAGAAGGCGTCCGGGAGCGCCTCCAGCAGCGTCTGGAGCAGCTCGGGCGAGGGCGTCTCGGCGGAAGGCTCGGCCAGAGGACGCTGGCGCTTCTTGGCGGGGGTGGGGGGCATGCCTCTTCGGTTTCAGCGGTGAGGATGGAACCATACCCCGCTCTCCGCCGCGCGCGATGCCAGGCAGGCATCGGCGCACTGCAGGTCCCACCCGCCGCCTGGCGGGGAGGCGGCCGCCCCATTCGGCAATGCACCCGTGACAGAGGAATGCGACCCGGGTGGATGCCACCCAGGGTGAAACAAGGATTTCAGGAGCGCACTTTTGAGGGAAGGTGGAGAAAGTCAGGTGAGCGGTGATTCAGGATGCACCGTCGGCGTGTTCGGCCTCGTCCTTCTCGAAGAGGCTCTCCAGCTCCTTGCGGGCCTGGTTGGCCATCTCCACGAGCTTTTGCTCGTCGTGGTGGAACCGGGCCGTGACACGCAGGAGCTGCTCGTCGTGCTCCCGCATCCGCTCCTGGGCGCGCCGGCTCTCCGAAAACGTGAGGCCCAGCTCCTGGAGCACCTCGGTGCCCATCTCCAGGCTGTCGAGGAACGTCTCGCGCGTCACCCGTTCAATGCCCAGGTCCAGCAGTTGGTAGGCGTGCACGCGGTTGCGCGCGCGGGCGAACAGGGTGAGGTGGGGGAAGTGTTGTTTCACCGCGCGGGCGGTGCGCAGCGACGCCTCGATGTCGTCAATGGCCAGCACGAACACCTTCGCCTGGTCCGCGCGGGCCGCGCGCAGCAGGTCCAGCCGCGACGCATCGCCGTAGAAGACCTGGCTGCCGAAGCGCTTCATGAAGTCAATCTGCTCCGGGCTGGCGTCAATGGCGGTGAAGCCGATGCGCTTGGCGCGCAGCAGGCGGCCCACCACCTGCCCCACGCGGCCGAAGCCGGCGATGATGACGGGGTTGTCCTCGGTGGGCGCCACGTCGAACGCGCGCGCGTCGGACTTCGGCTTGAAGCGCGGGCGCACCCAGCGCTCATGCAGCGCGTACAGCACCGGCGTGGTGGCCATGGACAGGCCCACCACCACCACGAGCAGCTCCGACAGCGAGCGCTCCATGACGTGCAGCCCGGTGGCCATTGAAAAGAGCACGAAGGCGAACTCGCCGCCCTGGGAGATGACGACGGCCAGGTCCAGCGCGGGCTCGCGCTGCCTCAGCGTCAGCCGGCCCAGGCCGTAGAGCACCGCGCCCTTGAGGGCCACCAGCCCCAGCACCAGCCCGAAGACGAGCAGCGGCTTCTGGAGGATGAGGCTCAGATTCACGGACATGCCCACGGTGATGAAGAACAGGCCCATCAGCAGGCCCTTGAAGGGCTCCAGGTCCGCTTCCAGCTCGTGGCGGTATTCGGAGTCCGCCAGCAGCACCCCGGCGAGGAAGGCGCCCAGGGCCATGGACAGGCCCACCGCGTTGACCAGCGACGCGGTGCCCACCACCACCAGCAGCGCGGTGGCGGTGAACAGCTCCTGGCTGTGGGTGGCCGCGACGGCCCGGAACACCGGGCGCACCAGGTAGCGTCCGCCCAGCACCACCGCCACCAGCACGCCCACGTCCTTGAGCAGCACCAGCCACACCGGCCCGGGCGAGGGCGCGGCCCCGTCGCCCAGCAGCGGCAGCAGGGCCAGCAGCGGCACCACGGCCAGGTCCTGGAAGAGGAGGATGCCGAAGGCCAGCTGGCCATAGGGCAGGGTGAGCCGGTTGCGCTCGGCCAGCAGTTGGAGCGCGAAGGCGGTGGAGGACAGGGACAGGCCGAAGCCGGTGACGATGGCGGCGCCCCACGGCAGTCCACACAGCCGGGCAACGCCGCCCAGCAGCGCGCCGGTGAGCAGCACCTGGGCGCCGCCCATGCCGAAGACGGAGCGGCGCAGCGCCCACAGCCGGCTGGGCTGCAGCTCCAGGCCGATGACGAACAGCAGCAGCACCACGCCCAGCTCCGCCACGTGGAAGATGTGCTCCACGTCGCTGACGAGCTTCAGGCCCCAGGGCCCGATGACGGCGCCCGCCGCGAGGTAGCCCAGCACGGAGCCCAGTCCGAGCCGCCTGGAGAGGGGAACCGCCAGCACCGCCGCCGCGAGGAACACCAGCGCCTGCTGCAGGAAGGACATGCGGCTTCCTTGCACGGACGTCCGGCGGGCGGCAATTCGGCGAGGGCGCGTGGGCCCTCGGGCTCAGGCGTCCGTGGCCCCGCGGACGAGCGGCGGGTGTGCCGGATGTGACGCCGAGGCGGACGCGGAGGGCAGGGTGAAGGTGAACATGCTGCCTTCGCCCAGCAGGCTCTCCGCCCGGATGCCGCCGCCGTGGGCCTCCACCAGGCCCTTGGCGATGGCCAGGCCCAGGCCGGTGCCGCGGCTGGCCGCGTCGCGGGCCTGCCAGTAGCGGTCGAAGATGTGCGGCAGCGCGTCCGGGGCGATGCCCGAGCCGGTGTCGCGCACGTGGATGGACACCTCGCCGCCGCGCGGCCGAGCGCCCAGCGTCAGGTGGCCCCCCGCGGTGGTGAACTTCACCGCGTTGCCCAGCAGGTTGCCCAGCACCTGGAGCACCCGCACCTTGTCGCAGCGCACGCGCACGTCCGGGGCGGGGAACTCCACGGACAGGTGCAGGCCCTTGGCCTCCGCCAGCGGCCGGATGGAGTCCAGCGCCTCGGTGAGCAGCCCCGCCACGCCGTGCTCGCCCCACTCCAGCGGCAGCCCGCCCGCCTCCAGCCGGCCCCAGTCGAGCAGGTCCGAGATGAGGCGCGACATGCGCTCGGTGGCGTCCTGGATGCGGGTGGCCTGCTTGGCCACGCTTTCGCCGCCCGGCTTCGACCCCGCGCCGCGCATCAGCAGCGCGGCGCCGAGCTGCACCACGCCCAGCGGGTTCTTCAAGTCATGTGACACCACGGCCAGCAGGTCCTCGCGGGCCCGCGCCGCGCGCCGGGACTCACCCACCAGCCGCGCGTTGTCGATGGCGAGGCTGGCGCGCAGGCACAGGTCCTCCG
>JBKGHI010000330.1:0-8533 GCA_046520405.1 Myxococcus sp. 1LA | reverse complement strand
CTGGGCCAGCCATCGGGCGAAGCCGTCGGCCAGTGACTCCGGCGACTGGAAGCGCTCCTGAGGCGCTCGCGCCAGCATGCGCATGACGGCACCCGCCAGCGGCGCGGGCACGCCCTGCGGCGGCTCCAGCGGCCGCGTCAGGATGGCGTAGGCCACCGCGCTCGCGTCCTTCTCGTCGTGGAACGGATGCCGCCCCGTGAGCAGCTCGTAGAAGACGATGCCCAGGGAGAACTGGTCGCTGGCGGCGGTGGCGGGCGCGCCTTGCAGCACCTCGGGCGCGGTGTACGCCTCCTTCCCCCGGAAGACGCCGGGAGCGGTGTGCGCCGGGCCGGCCATCCGCGCGATGCCGAAGTCCGTCAGCTTCACCTCGCCCTCGCGCGACACCAGGATGTTGGAGGGCGACACGTCGCGGTGGGCCACCATCACCGGCCGCCCGTCATGCACCTTGCGGTAGGCATGGCCGAGCCCCGCCAGGGCCTGGTGGACGATGAAGGCGGCCAGCTGCGGCGGGAAGCGCACGCCCCGGCGCGTGGCCGAGCGCAGCAGCACGCCCAAGTCCCACCCGTCCACCAGCTCCATCACCAGGAAGAGCCCCTCGGGGCCCTGCCCCACGTCGTAGACGGTGGCGATGTTCTGGTGCTGGAGCAGCGTGGCCAGCCGCGCCTCGGCCAGGAACATGCGCGCGATGTCCGGCTCGCGCGCCAGGTGGGGCAACACCCGCTTGATGGCCACCGGCCGCTCGAACCCCTCCGCGCCGCGCGCGACGCCGAGGAAGAGCTCCGCCATGCCTCCAGAGGCCAGCGGACGAACGAGCCGGTAGCGTTCGTTCACGGGGCGCTCAGGCCTTGGGCTGGGTGACTTCGCGCAGCAGCTGCCAGGGATAGATGCCGGTGGTGTGGCCGTCGCTGAAGCTGAACGCCAGCGCGTAGTTGCCCACGGGCTGCACCTGCCGGATGCGCAGGTCGGCGGGGACCTTCGTCGGGTCCAGCGTCCGCTTGTTCGTCCATTCGTCCACGCACGCGGCGCAGGGGCACTGCTGGCGCAGCACCTGCGCGGCGGCGCCCGACTTCACCCCGTCGTCCCATGACAGCTCCAGGCGCGCGCCATCCGAGGACAACTGCGCGTCCGTCGCGGTGACGGCTTGGGGAGCGGGCTTGATGCGGTCCCAGAAGCTCAACGTTCCACCTTCCAGAGTCTCAACACTGTGGTGTCCTCCCTACCATCCTTCGGCCGTCAGGAGGCGAGCTTCACGGGCAGCCGGTGGCCTTCCAGCCGCACGCCCTGCTTCGCCAGCACCTGCTTCAGGGCCTGGACGACCTTGGGGTCCAACTGGGCGCCGCTGAGATTGTCGAGAATCTCCATCGCCTTCTCCAGCGGCATGGCCTTCTGGTACGGGCGGGTGGAGGTGCAGGCGTCGAAGGTGTCCGCGCACGCGACGATGCGGGCCAGCAGGGGGATGTCCTCGCCCCTGAGCTTGTCCGGGTAGCCGGTGCCGTCCCAACGCTCGTGGTGGTGGCGGACGCACGCGCGCACCGCGCCCAGGAAGCTCACCGGCCCGATGATGGCGTCACCAATGGCCGGGTGCTCGCGCATGATGGCCATCTCCTGGTCCGTGAGCTTTGTCTGCTTGCACAGGATGGACTCCACGATGCCAATCTTCCCGATGTCGTGGAGGATGCCGCCGTACTGGAGCTGCCGCAGCTCGCGCTCGGTGAGGTTCAGCTCCCGGCCAATCTGCACGGACACGTCACCCACGCGCTGGCTGTGGCCACGCGTGTACGCGTCCTTGGAGTCGATGGAGTTGGCCAGCGCGACGATGGTCTCCAGGTAGCCCTTCTCCAGGCTCTCGTAGAGGCCGCGGTTCTCCATGTCGTACGCGAGCAACTGCTTGCTCATGTAGTTGAACGTCTGCGCCAGCTCGCCCAGCTCGTTCTTCTGCGGGATGTCCACCTCCACGCCGAACTTGCCGTGCGCCAGCTCCAGCGCGCCGCTGATGAAGCCCTTCAGCGGCCGGGTGAGGTTCCGCGAGAAGAGCGCCGCCAGCACCACCGCCACCAGGATGGCCGCGCCCAGGCCCAGCAGGATGCGCTGCTCCATGGTGTCCACCTGGCTGTAGGCGTGCTCCACGGGCTGCTCGGAGACGATGGCCCAGCCCGTCTCGGGGAGCACCGTGTACGCGGCCACCACCGCGTCCCGGCCCTCGCCGAAGTTGCCGACGTGGAGCATCTCCATGTTCGGCTTGCCCACCCGTTGCATCAGCAGGTGCTCCACCGGGCCGCGCTGGGACACGTCCGCGCCCAGGCCGGCGACGCCGCCGCCACCCGCCACGAGGTGTCCGTGCCGGTCCGCCAGGTACGCGAAGCCGGTGCTGCCCACGCGCTCCTGCTCCAGCATCTTCCGCAGGTCCGCCAGGGACAGGTCCGCGGCGATGTACCCCCGGACGGGCTCACCCACGGGGAAGGCCAGCGTCAGCACCGGCTCGGTGCTCCGCGGCTCCTTCACCACGTCGGCGTAGCGCACGCCGTCGATGTTCTCCATCAGCGCCCGCGCACGCTCTTCGTGTCCGGCCAGCGCCGTGGGTGGGACGTCGTGCTTGGAGAAGGCCTGCAGCCCCGGCAGCCGCTTCCGCTCGGCGTCGAACACGGTGAGGGCCAGCACATCGCGCCGCTGGTTGAGCACCGAGGCCAGGTGCGCCTGCTGTGCCTCCAGCGGCAGGCCGAAGAAGCCGGGCACGCGGGCCAGTCCCAGCACCGCGTCGGTGGGCTCGCCGAGGAAGATTTCGGCCTTCAGGCGCAGCTGCTTCACCCGCTCCTGCGCCAGTTCCTGGGCGTCACGCACCAGGAGCTCCCGGGTATGGGAGACGGAGAGCCACCCCACCATCAGCGTGGGGACGACGCCCACCACCAGCATCAACAGGAGGATGGCTTTGAACAGGCGCACGGCGTGGCTCCTCCAGGGGTTACTGCCACTGGCCCTTCTTCACTTCGAGTTTGAGGCGCTCGGGCACCAGTTCGAAGTGCCTGGGCGCGCTGGCGTCCGACGGGCCCGTGGGGCCCACCGCGCGCACCGTCCACCGGTAGCGTCCCGCGGGCAGCACCGGCAGCTTCGCCTCCAGCGTGGTGACCGTCTGCGTGAAGACGGCGCGGTGTTCCTGCTCTCTGGACACCTCCACCTCATAACGCTCCGCGCCTCGCACCGCCTCCCAGGTCACCTTCACCGGGCCCAGGTGGCCATCCCGGTCCGGACGCCGCTTCAGCCGCGCGGCGTTCTCCGGCTGCGCGGGGGTGGGGCCACCAGGGGCGGCAGGGGCGCGGGAGGGGGCCGGCCCTTCTCCACGCGGAGGGACTCACCCTTGGCGACGGGCTGCGTGACGCCCTCGGCCTCCACGCGAACCGGCGGGCCGTGCTTCACGGTGACGGTGGTGCTCTCGCCGTCGCCCACCTGCACGGAGAAGGCGGAGGCCTGCGGCGAACGTTCCGCCGCCACCAGCTTCCCCACGGCATTGGCCTCCGCGGCCGCTTGCGTGTAGCGGGCCCCTCGGAAGTGCGTCTCCGCGTCCTTCAGCCGGGCGGTGGCCTCCGGGGGCACGCTGGCGCCCTCCGCGCTGGCCACCAGGGTGCGCGCCGTCTCCAGCGCCTTCTGGGCCAGCACGCGCTCATGGCCTGGCACCTTCAGCCGGGTTCCCGAGGCCACTTCATCTGACGCGAGCCCGTTCAGCGCGCGCAGCTCCTCCACCGCGCGCGGGTCGCCCATGGTGCGCTCGGCCACCTGCCGCAGGGACTCGTTGGGGCCCACCACCACGGTGCCGGTGGGGGCCGTGCCCAGCCATGTCAGGAGGAGGAGCGCCTTCATTGGAAGACAATCTCCCTTCCCGCGTGGATGGTGGCGGACGGCGTGGTGACGGACAGGGACTGGGTGGCGGGCTTCTCCACCTCCGCGTCGATGCGGCCTCGCAGCACGGTGAGGTCCGTGCGCTGCTGACCGGGGCGGGTGCGCGTCTCCGCGATGCTGATGAGGGAGTCGCCGCCCAGGTGCACCGTGCTGCCGTTGGCGGCGAAGACGATGTCGGTGACGGCGCCGGCCTCGGTGCGGACCTTGTCGTTCTCGAAGAGCGGCTGCCCCTCGCGGGCGGGGCTCCACTCGTCGGCCGTGGCGCGCTTGATTTGGACGCCGCCCTTCATGGCGCGCAGGTTCGCGCGGTGCGTGGCCACCGGTGGCGGCGTGGCCGCGTCGGGCGCGGACGAACGCTCATCGGCGGTGCAGCCGGCGGGGAGGGCCGAAAGCGCGAGCGCGAGCAGCATGGGTGACCAGCGTCGTCCGTTCACGAGAGGAGTTCCGGGGGACCCGAAGTCTATCGAAGGTGAACCCGAAGGGGGGCGGGCTCGGGCACGCGCACGCTAGTCCAAACGGCGGTGCTCCAGGCAGGGGAGGTTGCGGCGAATGCGGGCTTGCAGCTCGGGGTCCACCGGCGCCAGCGCCAGGCCCTCGCCCTCCGAGGCGCGCGCCGTCACCAGGCCCCAGGGGTCCACCACCAGGGCGTGGCCATACGTGAGTCGGTTGGCCGAGTGCCGTCCACCCTGAGCGGGCGCCAGCACGTACGCCTGGTTCTCAATGGCCCGCGCCCGCAGGAGCACCTCCCAGTGGTCCTTCCCCGTCATGAGGGTGAAGGCCGCCGGGACCGCCAGCAGGGTGGCCCCTTCACGAGACAGCCGCCGGTACAGCTCTGGGAAGCGCAGGTCGTAGCAGACGGACAGCCCCAGCCGACCGACCTCCGTCTCCGCGGAGACGACCTCCGTCCCCGGCGCCACCGCCGCGGACTCCTGATAGGTCGCACCATCTCCCACCTCGACGTCGAAAAGGTGGATTTTCCGGTACACGGCCAGCCGCTCGCCACCGGGGCCGAAGAGGACGCTGGTGTTGTAGAGGCGGCCGCCCGGCGCGCCCATCTCCAGCACGCTGCCGGCGAGCAGCGTCACCTTCAGCTCCCGGGCCAGGCTGGCCATGCGGGACAACGTCGGCCGTCGAGCCCCTCGGCGGCGCCCTGGCGCTCGGGCTCCGGCCCCATCCAGGAGAAATTCTCTGGCAGTCCCACCAGCCGGGCACCCAGCCCGGCGGCGCGCCGGACGAGCCGGGTGGCGGCTTCCAGGTTCTGGGCCTTGTCGGCGGTGGACACCATCTGCGCGGCGGCGATGAGGTGCATGGCCGCGTTATAACCCTCGTCGGGGCTCGGAACCCCTGGGAATTCCTCACCCTGTCGGCCGGGTTTCACCGGGAGCAGGAGGGTGCGTCCTTCCTTTACACCCCGACGGGGCGTGTGCTACGGACGCCCCCGACATTTTTCGATGAAGCACTTCGAAAAGTGGGCCGCGTGCCCGCTTTTCGTGTTTTTGGAGACTGGTTTCCCGCTTATGTCGGAGAAGAACCTCAAGCAGACGGTGGAGGAGCGGGCCTTGGCCCTGCTCGAACCCATTGTCGCGGGTGAAGGCCTGGAGCTCGTGGACCTGGAATTCCTCCGGGAGCGCGAGGGCTGGGTGCTCCGGTTGTTCATCGACAAGCCGGGTGGCCGCGTTGGGCTGGACGAGTGCACCCAGGTGTCGCGCGCGGTGGATCCATCGCTCGACGTGGAGGACTTCATCCCCCACGAGTACAGCCTGGAGGTCTCCAGCCCCGGAGTGGACCGGCCGCTGCGAAAGCCGACGCACTTCGAGCGGGTGAAGGGACAGAAGGTGAAGGTGAAGACGTTCGGCCCGGTGGGAGAGCCCCCGCGCAAGAACTTCACCGGCACGCTGACCGAGGTGGCAGGCGACGGAATCTCGGTGGAGGTGGAAGGGGCCGGAACCTTCCACATCCTCTTCAAGGACATCGCCAAGGCGAACCTGGAGTTCCAGTTCTAGACGTCGACATACAGGGCCCTCCCCCGTGCGAGAGCGCCCGTGGACCCCTTTAGGAGAAGACCATGCCTACGCAGCAAGCCAACCCGAGCGTCAACCTCAACCTCGTCCTGGACCAGGTCGCCAAGGACAAGGGCATCGACCGGGCTGTGCTGATTTCCACGCTCGAAGACGCGATGAAGACCGCGGCCAAGAAGCACTTTGGCCAGGACCGCGAGCTCGAGGCGAAGTACGACCCGGACAAGGGCGTCGTGGAGCTGTTCCAGGCCATCACCGTGGTCGAGGAGATTGTCGACCCGGTCCAGGCGGTGAATCAGATCTCCCTGGTCGAGGCCCACAAGAAGGGCATGGAAGTGGAGCCGGGCGACGAGCTCGTGTTCCAGATTTTCTACCGGGACGAGGACGCCGCCGAGGCGAAGGCGCAGGATGACCAGTACGGGGACATCCTCCGCCTGAAGACGTTCCGCCGCGGCTTCGGCCGCATCGCCGCGCAGACGGCCAAGCAGGTCATCCTGCAGCGCACGCGTGACGCGGAGCGGGAGAACGTCTTCAACGAGTACCGCGACCGGAAGAACGAAATCGTCACCGGCATCGCCCGCCGGTTCGAGCGCGGCAACATCGTCGTGGACCTGGGCCGCGCCGAGGCCGTGCTGCCGGTGCGCGAGCAGGTTCCGCGTGAGACGTACCGCCCCGGCGACCGCGTCCAGGCCTACGTGCTGGACGTGCTCCGGGAGTCCAAGGGCCCCCAGATTGTCCTCAGCCGCGCGTCCGTCAACCTGCTCACCAAGCTGTTCGAGATGGAGGTGCCCGAAATCGCGGAAGGCATCGTCGTCATCGAGGCGGCGGCCCGTGAGCCGGGCGGCCGGGCGAAGATCGCCGTGTCCAGCCGGGATTCCGACGTGGACCCGGTGGGTGCCTGCGTCGGTATGAAGGGCAGCCGCGTGCAGGCGGTGGTGCAGGAGCTGCGCGGCGAGAAGATCGACATCGTCCCGTTCGACGAGGATCCGGCCCGCTTCGTGTGCTCGGCGCTGGCCCCGGCGGAGGTCAGCCGCGTCATCATCGACGAGGCCAACCACGCCATGGAGCTCATCGTCCCGGACGACCAGCTCAGCCTGGCCATTGGCCGCCGCGGTCAGAACGTCCGCCTGGCCGCCCAGCTCACCGGCTGGAAGCTGGACATCAACAGCGAGAGCCGGGTGCGGGAGCTGCGCGAGTTCGCCAACCGCTCGCTGGGCTCGCTGCCCGGCGTCAACGAGATGCTGGTGGAGACGCTCTACGCGCACGGCTTCCGCCAGGCCCGGGACATCGCCGAGGCCAACGCGGAGATGCTGGCGCAGCTCCCGGGCATCGACCCGGCCCGCATCCCCTCCATGCAGGAAGCCGCCCGGACCCGGATGGTCGAGGATCAGGCGGAACTGTCGCGCATGGATTATGAAAGGGAGCAGGCCCGGATCGCCGAAGCCCGGCGGCACCCGGACGAGCTCAGCCAGCCCGAGCGCATGGCGCGCGTGCGTGGCGTCGGTGAGAAGACCATCGAGCAGCTCATCCTCGCCGGCTACCGCTCGGTGGAGGACATCGCCAACGAGAAGGACCTGGCGAAGCTGGGCGACGTGCCGGGCGTGGGTATCAAGAAGGCCCGCCAGCTGAAGAGCGCGGCGGAAAACTACCTGGTGGAGGAAGCCAAGCTGCGCGCGGAGCTGAATGCCGAGCGCGGCGCGACGGCGGCGACGTTTGAGGGTGGCGCGGAAGCCACCAAGTCGCCGTAAGCTAGGCAAGGGAGGGGACGTGGGACGCCCAAGGGGCCGGCCCATGCCGGAAGTTCAGAACGAGGGGTCAGGTCCGGTCCGGACGTGCGTCGGATGCGGGTCACGGCGGCCACAGGCGGAGCTCACCCGATTCGTGGTAGGCCCGGGGGGCGCCGTCGAGGTCGACAGGAAGAGGCGGCTGCCAGGACGGGGCGCCTACCTGTGCGGTGCCGGTTGTCTGACGGCGGCGCTGAAGCGGAAGGCGTTTGGTAGGGCCTTTCGCGGAAAGGCGGGCCAGGTTGACCCGTCGCAGCTCGGACAGGCATGGGAGCAGGGGGACGGAGCGGGGAGGGGTGCGGGGGGGAGTGGGTGTTAGTCACCACTCGCACACATTTTCGGGTTTGGACTAGGGTGCTGCGCCCCGGAGTCGGCGGAGCAGAAGGCCATCAAGGGCAATATGTCGAAGAAGCGCGTCCACGAAATCGCCAAGGAACTCAAGAGCCACGGGATTGAGCTCGACAACAAGGAGGTCGTCACCGAGCTGTCGAGCCTCGGTTACGACGTCAAGAGCCACTCGTCGTCTCTCGATGACGACCAGGCGACCGCTGCCGTCCAGAAGATTCTGGACAAGCGCAAGCCGAAGCAGGCCACGCCGCCCGTGACGGCGAAGGGCTTCGTCGTGCGCCGCAAGGTGGGTCCGCCCGCCGGTGCGACGGCGGATAGCGGGGTCGAGGCTTCACAGGCCGCCGAGCCCGCCTATGAGCCACCCTCGGCGCCAGAGCCCATGGCCGCCGCGCCCGCCGCCGAGGAGCCGGTGCATGCGCCTCCGCCCGTCGAGGCGCCCCGCGCGCCCGTCGAGGCGCCGAGCGCCCCGGAGCCCCAGCACGTCGAGGCACC
>JBKGHI010000032.1:0-55767 GCA_046520405.1 Myxococcus sp. 1LA | reverse complement strand
GTGGCCAGCACCAGGCGCAGGCCGCGCGTCGCCCGGGCCAGCGCTTCCGGCATGGCGAAGAGGTCCGCGTCCAGCCGCTCCACGTCCGACAGGCGGCGCCGTCCGCCCAGGCCCAGCGGGCCGCGAGGCAGCCCGCGCGCCGGGTCCGGCCACGGGCAGGACACGCCGAGCGCCCACTCCTCCAGCGTGAGCGCCCCGAGTCTCGCGACTGGACGCGCAGCCACTCCACCACCTCGCGGGAGTGGAGCATCGAGTCTTGCGAGGCCTGCGTCTCCACGTCGATGGCCAGGTGGATGTCCGTGCGCGGCGGCGGCGCCTCCCGCTCCGGCATGGACGCGTCCGGCGCGCCGCTCAACCACGCCACCATCCTGGACTCCGGCCAGAACAGCGGAGACGGCAGGGGCTTGCCACTCGCGCTCCGGCGGGGATGCCACAGCGCCTCGCGGGCGTCGTCGTCATCGGGCCCCAGCGTCGAGGCGCCACCGGGGTGGGGCTCCAGGCGCACCTGCCGCTCCACGCCCTCCGTGTCGAGGACGCGCACCGCGTCGGCGGGAGCGGGCCACATCCGGTGGGCCTGTGTGAAGGACGTCTCTCCCAGCGCACGGCGCAGCGCCACGAGGCGCTGGAGCTTCACCGGCTCGGAGTCGCGCTCCCACGCCTCCGGGGACAGGGCGGTGCGCCTGGTCGCCATGACGTCATGGCCCCAGGCGGCGCGCAGGGCGCCTCTCACGGTGGTGGGCAGGGGCCACGGCAGCGAGTACCCACGCCCCACCTCCGAGGTGTACCAGCCCCGCCCGTCCTTGGCCGACAACCCGTCGCGCGGCAGCAGCGCGAAGCACGCGTCCCTCATCTCGTACCCTCCTTGTCCTGTGCTGAAGCGAGCCCCCGGCCCGCGCGATCGAAGCTGTCGGCGACCAGCAGCCGCGACGCCCAGCGCTCCAGGGCCTCCCTCGGTGACGCGGAGGAGGACAGCTCGAGCCCCACGAGGTCCGGCGTGAGCGGCGTGAGCCCGCGGCCCGCCTCCGTGCGGGCGAGGATGCGCCCGGCCTCATCCCGCAGCAGTTCAAGCAGCGCAGGGGTGGCGGCGCCGTCCACAGGGAAGCGGCGCGCGAGCCCCTCCACCTCGTGGACCTTGCCCAGGGGGACCGGCTGGTCGGCGCGCGTGAGCAACGCCACGTCGGCCTCCAACTGGCCCACGGGGTTGGAGCCCCAGGGCGCCGTCCACAGCCGCTCCCGTCCGGCGTGCTTCGCCACGAGGATGGCCAGCGCGTCCGGCCCGCCTGCTTGGCGGCGAGCTCCGCGCGGCGCCCCAGGGCCAGCAGCTCGCCCAGGCTCTCCAGGACGTGGCCGATGCCCAGCCCCACCGACAGCGTGGGCACCGTGGCGCCCGTGCCCGCGAGCGCCCCCTCCAAGGACGCACGGAAGGCGACCGCCAGCGCCCGGGCGCACGCGGGCGCGTCCATGGGCGTGACGAAGGCGAGCACATCGTCCCCACCCGCGTAGACGAGCACGCCCCGGTGCTGCTCCTCGACTATGGCCCGCGCCTTCCGGGTGAAGCCCGCGAGCGCCTGGGAGACACGCTGGTGCGCCAGGTGTCCGTCGCGCCGCGCCGCGAGCGACTCCAGCGCGCGGCCCATCCTGTCCCCGTCCGCCACGAGGCACGCCACGTAGGGGAAGGGATCCGCGCCCATGGCGTCCCGCAGCGGCGCCACGAACTCACTGCCGAAGCGGGCGGCGGCGGCGCGGGGCTCCGGGACGGCGTACTCCTCGAAGTAGGGCTGCCAGCGCTCGGGGAGCAGCAACTGGCCATCGAAGGGGAAGGACTCCACCCAGGGCCGCTGCTTCGCGCTCACGGACTGGAAGCCCCGCGCCTTGCAGGCGGCGCTGAGCTGGGCGAGCAGCGCCGGGTGCCGCGCCGCCGCCACCTGGAGCCAGGCCGCCAACCCGATGGAGGGCACGGGCACGAACTGTCCTGGCTTGCCTCCCGCGCGCTTGAGCACGCCGAGCGCGTCCAGCTCCTCGCGCAGGCCGATACGGAAGGCATGCCAGAGGCCCCCCTCCTGGCGCTCGCGGCGCAGCAGGGACGGACGGGCGCCGTCGAGGCTCGACTTGTGGGTCCCCTCTGGTGCGTGCTGCTTCCACGGCGAGAACTCGCGCAGGCCCCGGCGGGCCTCCAGGGCCCGCTCGGCCTCCACCAACGCGGCGCCGTAGCCCGAGGGTGTGTCCTGCACCTGAGCCCAGGCGGCGTGGACCTCCAGGAAGGTGTCCAGTTGCTCCGCGGCCAGCGCCTCCGCTTCCGGGATGAGCAGGGACCGGCACTCCTTGAGGATGCGCGCCCACGCGTCCCGCAGCCATGACTTCGCCGCTTCCCTGGCGCGCCGGGCCGCCTGCTCCGGCGCGTCCGTCACCAGCGCGACGACCTTGTTGGCCACCCCGGCGCGCGAGTCCCGCGCCTGGTCCGGGTGCGGGAAGATGAGCGTGGCTCCGGACTCCAGCAGGGAGACCGCCATGTCCCGGGAGATGTCCGACAACAACTGGCTGCCGTACCAGAGGTCCCGCGTGCGGCGGGCCTGCGCGATGTAGCCCTGCACCGGGCCCACCTTGAGGACGAGGACGTGTTTCATGGGCTCACGCTCCCTGCGCCTTGCGGGCGTCCTTCAGCCACAGGAAGAAGGCGTCGCGCAGGTTGTCCGCGCGCTGGAGTGACTTGAAGAGGGGCTGGTCGTCCTGGGCGCGAAACGCGCGTGCGAAGGGCACGCGGGTGCTCGGGTCGGCGTCCTTGAACTGCGTCATGACGACCTGGCCTCCCATGGGATTTCCGCGCTCCAGCCACAACGCGATGGGCTCGAAGCGGCCATCCGCGAGCGGCAAGGCCTTGACGATGAGCGGCGATGCGAGCCGGTCCATCTGCTCCCACTTGCCGTTCACCTGCCGCTGCCACTGAAGCTGGACGTCATCGGGCTCCCTGGGCCGGTACTCGCCGCCCTCGCGCCGCATCTGCTGGAAATGGAAGACGATGGGCAGCCCGAAGCCCGCGCGCGGCCAGGCCGGCATCGCCGAGTGCTGGGGGCGCGGTGCGTGGACCTGTGGATAGGCATTGCCCACGCTTGGGGATTGGCGGGACGCCCGCGCGAAGCGACGAAGCTTGTCGGCCTCGGGCCAGTTGGAGCGGCCCGCGCGCTTCCCCTCCCCGGGGCTCCTCGCCACGCCCAACAGCTCGGCGTCTCCGGAGGACACGGGCTGCGTGCCTTGACGAAATTCACGCAACCAGCCGAGCGCGGCCAGCCAGGCCTTTTCGCCGTCGCGCTGCCGCGTGCTCGCGCCGCCCTGGAAGAGCTGCGCCCCCCTGAGCAAGGGCATGTCGCAGGGATGCTCCGCCAATTCGGGGGAGAAGAGCGGCACGTCTCCGAAGAGGCGCCTCAACGAAGCCCGGTCCGCCGAAGCCGGTAGCCATTGCGCGATGTCGGGGCCCGAGGGCTCCAGACTGATGGAGCCACAGCCGCGCCGGGGGCGGGAGCCATAGCCACCGAACAAAATCCAGGCGCGGACCGCGTTGCGCACCTGGGTCATGGCGTCCCCCTCGGGCGCGGTCACCTCCAGCTTGAAGCGGAGGCCCGGCTTCCAGCGAGGAACATCCGCCTCGTCCTTTCCGTTGCGAGCCGGCCACAGCGCATAGGCGGACGGGGCGCCGAGGTCGATCTTCCCCGTGTCCGCGCCCGCGGGCTGGACCTCCGTCACCCGGAGCTCCACCTGGGAGCGGCGGGGCCCCGCGTCGTCCGCGCCGCCCGCCATCCCCATGCCGCCCCAGAGCTCGCGCTCCCTGCGCGCCAGCTCCCTGGCACCCTCCGTCCCGCGCGCGACGTAGGCGTGTCCGTACAGCGCGCGCCACCAGAAGCGCAGATGTCCTCGCAGCGTGGGGACGCGGATGATGTCCACGGAGGGAAGCTCGGGGCTGCGCGCCACCGGCCCTCCGCCCAGGATGGGCGTGATGGTCTTCAGCGCCAACGTGAAGGTCTCCAGCCTCGGCGCGGAGGCGGAGCGCCGCCGCAGGTGGGCGATGTCGGTTGAATCAGGTTCAGGCAGGTCCAGCGGAGGCATGGCGCTCCCGTGTCAGGAGATTGGGCAACAGCGTGAACAAGCGTGTGAGAAGGCACGGCGGGCCCCAGCCCCACCGAGCCTGTCCGGGCGCGCGGCTATCGCGCGCCGGTGGGCCGAGGGGAAACCAGCTCCGGGTGCCGCTCGAAGAGGCGCTCGAAGAGCAGCCGCACGCGGTCCTGAAGCTCCTCGCGAGGAGGCGCCTCCCACTCCCGGAGCGCCTGGAGCAGGTCCTCCACCCAGGCGCGCGCGTTGTCCATGCGCACCAGCCGGTGCCGGAAGTAGAGCGCCAGCATCACCTCCTCGCGCGAGTGCTCCAGCGACAGCCGGACCCGCTGCTGGAAGTAGCTCTCGTGCGGGTCGCGGAAGGCCGGCAGGCCCACCAGCTCCACCGTCACCCGCTCCAGTTCCTCCCGCACCTCGGCGTCCGGCGAGCGCAGCGCGAGCTGCGAGAACCGGCACGCGTGGAAGAGCCAGATGAGGTATCGGCGCAGCCTGCGCTCGGCCAGCTCCCGCACGGGGCGCTCGGGCTCGAAGACGCGCAGAATCTCCAGGGAGTTCCAGACGATGGACTCGAGCGTCTTCACCTGGCCCACCTCCTTCACGGTACCGCCCTGCCGGGCCTTGCGCCACGCCAGCGCCACCTCGACGCCCACCGCGTCCGCGTCGTAGTCGGCGGCCTCCAGCACGAAGCCCGCCCTGCCGATGCCCCGGTAGTTGTAGGACGTCAGCCCGCCCTGACGGACATGGAACGCCTCATGGACGAGGAACAGCCGCAGGCACTCCTTCCAGTCCTCTTGCGACTGGAGCCGCTCGCGCAGCGCGCCCAGCCCCAGCAGCAGCTCCCAGTCGAGCTTCCACTTCCCAGCCCCATGGCGGAACAGCGGCGTCCGCTCGTAGGCGGGCTCGTCCTCGATTTCGCTGCGCAGGTAGGCCTGCCCGTCGATGTGCTCGACGAAGGGCTGCTGCTCGGGCTCCTTGAGCCAGGAGACCAGCTCCTTGTGGACCTTCTGGACCTCCCGGAGCACCCGCATGGCGTTGAGCTTGTCGTCCGCGGTGGGGACGCGTGGCGCCACGTCGCGGCGAGCCCGGATGACATGAACCCGGTCATAGAGCTGCCGCTCCGCGTTGAAGTGGAGGAGCGTCAACGGGTGCTGGGTGGTGGGATTGACGGCCGTCCCCAGCGCCGCGGCGAAGCTGGCCGGCGCGTCGATGGCCAGGACCACGGACTCAGCGCCCTCCAGCAGCTCATGCAGCTTGTCGAGCACCTCCCGGAACTGCGCCGCCGCGCGCGCCACCTGCCCGGGGTTCTGGACCGCCGTGGGAGACGGTCCCGCCACGGGACGGAGGCACACCGTCGTCAGGATGGACGCCTCCGACAGCCACGCCGACACCTTGGAGCGGACATTGTCCCGGATGGCGCGCGTCACCTCGACGACCAGCAGGACATGGCCCCTTCCGCCCTGCCGGCCGGAGGGCAGCCCCTCCACCTGGAAGAAGTCCTCCGCCGGCGGCGCGGTCGTCCGGTCATACCCCAGCGACCAGGAGCCATCCTGCGCCTGCTGATAGACGCAGACAGGCCGGCGCGGCAGCCGCGAGGCCAGCTCGAGCATCAGCGCCAGGGCGCGCACCCGAAGATGTGGACGGGGAGGTGGTCCAGGTGCAGCTCCGCCTCCCGCTTGAGGAGCGCCGCCGCGAACCGCTCGTGTTCGCTGAAGGCCTCGCTCCACTCCTGCCCTGGAAGACTCCGGGCGGCCCGGGCCGGGTCGTGCGGGTGCAGGACGACGGAGGCCACGTCACGGTCGCCCTGCAGGCCGTACCGGATCAGGGTGTCTCGCGCCGTGGCCTCGATGACGGGCCGGTCCTGCTCGTAGCGCACGATGAGCGCGCGCGTCCTCGGGTTGATGGGGATGTCCTCGCTCCGCATGTCCGCTCCTGGAAAAGGCCTCACAAGAGAGGACGCGAAAACGTGGCGGAGCCCATCGCGGCGCCGTTCACTTTCCGGGCGCCCCCCGCGGCGCCCAGGCGTCAGCGGTACCGGTACGCCTCGCCAAAGAGCTTCCGGAGCCGCTGGTGGGCCTCCTCCGGGCGCGCGTCGCGGGCGCTCAACGCGAGCCGCACCTCCCGAGCCGCGCCCTGAAGCAGGTTCCGCGCCGCCATCCGCTGCCCCCCCGTCATCCGCTCGTCCACGTCCTTGCCGAACCCGGCGGGGTCACGGACCGGCTGGTCCACGCGGTTCGCCAGGAAGGCGAAGAGCGTCTCGAGCCCCTCCAGGTAGCCCACGGGCGCCCGGGAGAAGGCCTCGTAGCCCATCACCTCCAGATGGAACGACCCCAAGACCCGGACGTCATGCACACGCCTCCAGTGCTTCACGGCCTTGATGAGCGGCTTGAGCTTCTTGCCCGCGCGCTCGTTCGCCGCGGTGCTCAGCTCCTTGTGGATTCGCGGGTTGGTGCGAATCCACTGTCCGAGTTCCGCTCGGGGATGAGGAAGTGGTCCTGAGAGGGGTGCTGGTAGGCGGGGACCACATCGAACTCGATGCCGCTCCCGGTGAACCCCAGGTGCACCGAGTGCTGCTGGAGGATGGCGAGCTCCTTGTTCGGCCAGGCGGCATGAAGCGCCTGACGCACCCGCTTGAGCGCCGCATCGGGCGTCTCCGGCGAGGTGGACGAAGCCCGCCCCACCACCGTGAAGATGTCGATGTCATGCAGCGGCCGGATGGCGGTGCTCCGGCTGTAGGAGCCCGACAGGAAGGACGTCTCGCAGCCGGCGAGCCTCCGGCTCAGCTCCTCTCGCACCAGGGTGTGTTGCCTGCTGACCTCATCCCGCTGCCCCTCCGTCAGCTCCAGCGAGCTGATGAACCGCTCCAATGCCTCACCGACGCTCCACATGGTGGCGCCTCCTGTTCCGTCTCCTCCAGAGGACGCTCCCGGCGCGGAAAAGGCATCGCGGCCGGCGTGATTTCCGGGTGGACGCGGCGCGCTCAGCCCGGACCGGCGGTCAGCGCGAGCACCTCCGCCAGGGGAGGACGCCGCCCGGGCTCCTTGTCGAGCATCCGCGCGACCATCGCGACGGTGGCCCCGGGCGCGGTGGCCTCCAGCCGGTGAAGGGGAGGAGGCTCCAGCATGTGCCGGAACATCAGCTCGTGCTCGGCCTCGCCCGGGAAGGGGAGCGCCCCCGCCAGCATCTGGAACCAGAGGACGCCCAGGGCATAGACGTCCACCTCGGGCCCCACCCGCTTGGGGCTCGTCCACTGCTCGGGCGCCATGTAGTGCCGGCTCCCCAGCAGGGCGTCCTCCGCCGTCGACAGCGGCAGGCCGGGGTCGGTGTCAGCGGCGTCACCAACCCGCTTGGCGAGCCCGAGGTCCGAGAGCCGGACGTCCAGCGCGCCGGGGCTGTCACAGGCAAGGAGCACGTTCGCCGGCTTCAGGTCCCGGTGAATCCATCCTCCCGAGTGAAGCAGGGACAGCGCCTCCGCGAGCTGATGGACGACCCGCGCGCAATCAGGGACCTCGAAGCGGCCTCCCGCGCCAGCCAGCCCCTGCTCCAAATCTCGCGGCAGCCACTCCAGGACCAGGTAGGGGTGCCGCGCATCGATGAGGCCAAAGTCCAGCGCGCGCACCAGGTGGGCATGTCTCAAGGCGAGGAGTGACTTCGCCTCCTGAAGGAAGCGCGCCACCATCTCCGCGTGAACGCCCCACCGGGCCGCGAGCACCTTGATGGCGACCGGCCCTCCCCGGGCGTCGCGGCCTTCGTAGACGTCGCTCGTCGCCCCCACCGCGACCCGGCGTTCGATGCGGTACTCCCCGGCTTGAGTCCCTGCAGGCAACATGGCTGTCGCGCCCCGTTCAAGGGCTGATGGCGGGCGCGTACGGACGCAGCCGCGTCACGAAGTCCAGGACCTCGCGCAGTGGACCGGCGCAGGACGGGTACTCCGCGATGAAGGCCTCCAGGGCCAGCGGCGCGCCCGCGTCCCGCCGACGGAAGTACGCATCCAGCGCGACGCTCACCTCGGACTCATCCTGGAGGGGGCTCCCGCCTTCCTCTTCCTGCATCTGCCGCCGCAACGTGCTCATGCCCCGCTGCAGCAGCGACGACACCGCGGCGTGCGACTTCTTCATCCGCCGCGCGGCCTCCTCGACGGTGAGCTCCTGCAACCAGCAGAGCGAGAAGGCCACGCGCTGGTCCGACGTCAGGTGATCGAGCATCGACAGCAGCCTCCGCCATTCCTCGCGCCGGGCGGTGAACTGGCTGGGCGTCCGCTCCTCGGAGGGGATGGCCTCGACCTCCTCTCCGTCGGGGGCCCTCCCACCGGGGACGTGCTTCGCCTCGCGCGCCTCCGCGCGGAGGACGTCCAGGGACTGCGTGAAGACGACCTGTTTGAGCCAGGCGTTCCACTCACCCTCTGTCTGGCCACGAAAGGACGAGAGCTTTTGGAAGGCACGCAAGGCGGACTGCTGGAAGATGTCCGACGGGCGCGTGGCCCCCTGGAGCCCCAACGCAGGGCTCTTGGCCGCGTGCCGCTCCAAGGCCTTCCAGCTCCTCCGGAACAACGCGTCCATCGCCGCGTGCTCGCCGGCTCTCGCCCGCTGGAGCAGGTCCTCGAACGACGCTTCATCAGTGGAAAGCGGAATCATCACGTCCCCCTCGCTACGGATTCGTGTCTTCACAGGTGAGGGCCTGGAAGCGCACGTCCTCCGGGTCCTGAGCCAGGAATCGCCTCACCAGAGTACACCGTCCCTCACGGGATTCCGCACGCGTGACGTCCAGGCCCAGGGCGGCGGAGACCTCCTCGAGCCCCTGAAGCGCGCTGGCGGCCATGAGGGCATAGCGTTTGTTGTGGGGCTCTCCATCCAGCAACACCTGTCCCAGCCGCTGCGCCTCCGCGAAGCGCGCCTCGGCCTCCCCGAGGCGCCCCGCCGCCATGTGGAGGTGTCCCTCCGCGACCAGGGCCTGCCCCAACGGCCAGAGGAAGAACGCCTCTCCGCCCCGCGCCGCGCGCGCGTTCCGCGAGAGCCGTAACGCGCGAGCCACCACCGCCTCGGCCTCCCCCAGCGCGCCTTCCTTGACGGCCAGCTCGCCGCGCTGCGCCAGCACCACCGAGAGCAGCGCCTCGTTATAGGGTTCACCGTTCTGGGCGTGCAGCGAGATGGCGCGGTCCAGGAGCGTCGCGGCCTCGCGGACGCGCCCCTCCGCCCACCGGAGCTCCGCGAGCTCGGACAGGCTCACCGCGAGGCTGCGCCGGACGTCGACAGCGTCCTTCCCGACCTGGGGCCGGGCCTCCATGTGTCGCAGGGAGGCCAACAGATGCGAATCCGCCCTCTCCCACTGCCCGCGCGCCATGGCGACCTTCCCCAGCTTGGAGTCATTGAGCGCGAGCTGCCATTGCAGGTCGCCGTCGGCGAGCCCCGCCACCATCATGCGGCGGGCCGCGGAGAACCGGCGCTCCGCGTCGGAGAGGGAGCCAGAGTAGTAGGCGACGTCCCCCATCCGGTGCGCGACACGGACGGTCGCCAGCCGGACTGGAGGCTGAGCCCGCTCGTCCGTCGACAACGCCGTCAGGGATGCGTCCAACCTCGTGAGCATGGCACGACGGATGTCCAGCGTGTGCGCGAGCCTGCTCAGGTCCCAATCCGCGCGCGCGGAGATGCCGTCGGCCACCTCGACGAGGTGCTGGAGGTTCTCCTGCGCGTGCCGCCGCTCCTGCTCGGCTCGGACCGCGTAGAAGAAGATGGCCAGACTCGCGAGCGCCGCCAGCCCCATGAGGAGCCGCCGGGCACGGACGCGGCGGCGTGAGAGCCGCTCCGCCGCCTGGAGGAAATCCTTCGCGCGAGGACTGAGGGCGGGGGCGTCCCAACGGCCGGGAGCGTCGAACCCGCGCCGGTAGTGCGCCAGCAACGTCCCGGTGGGGAGCCCTTCCAGCGGCCGGCGTGCCTGCTCCCAGGCATTCGCGACGCCCTCCAGGTCGGACTGCCGCTCCAGCAGGACGCGCTCCTGCTCCAGCCAGGCCACGAGCGACGGCACCCGCTGCAAGAGGGTTTCGTGCACCAGTTCCACGCGCTGGAGGGCTGGGTCGCCCTCTCCGGAGAGCACGATGAGCCGGAGCCCGGGCGGCTCCGCCGGGGACTGGCCCAGGGGGATTCCGGACAGCCGGTGCAGCACCTGCTCGGCCAAGGCGTCGTCGCCCGCCGCCGCGAGGACGTCCTTTCTGGAACGAGGCCGCCGGGTATCCGGTGTGCCGCGCCCCACCTGCACCAACTCCAGGAGGAGCCACTTCGCGCGCTTCTTCCCCTCCTCCCCCAGGCGCTCCAGCAGCGCCTCCGCGTCGTGGGCCAGCGCCCCACCGACGCCACCCAGCCGCTCGTAGTGCTCATGCGTCAGCGGGGCGCCGCCGCTGAGCATCCACATGCGTTGCAAGGTATGCCCCAGCAGCGGGAGGCGCCCGCCCTGGCTCCGGACATCCTGCACCATCCGCTCGGCGAGCCCCTCGCTGAGCCGCAGCCTCGCGCGGCCCGCCATCCCCTGGACGACCTGCGACAGGGCCTCGTCCCCCATGGGCAACAGCGGAAAGCGCGCCGCGGCGTGGAGGTGGTGCGGCAGCGAAGGCATCTGCTCGAGCCTGTGGATGAAATCGCTGCGCAGGCTCGTGAAGAGCCGCAGCGGTGTCTCGGGCGCGGCCAGCGCGGCTGCGAGCAAGGCATCCAGCGCGGCCAGGTCGGAGCTGCCCAACGTGAACAACTCCTCCATCGGCTCCAGGACCAGGAGGAGCCGGCACTCCCCGGGTGTATGCGCCGTGATGAAATCGTGGAGTGCGACCGGCCCGCTCCGCAGGGAGTCCTCGAGGTCGTCGCGACGTCCGGTGACGCCAACGGCCGCATACGCGGCGACGAGCGCCTCCGCGAGGTGACGGAGCGGCGCGTCCGAAGGCCGCAGGGTGGCGATGAGCCATCGAGGCCCCGTGGCGGCGGACAGCGCCTTCACCCCGGGCAGCAGCGCGGCCTGGATGAGCGAGGACTTCCCGACTCCGCTCGGTCCCTCCAGTTGCACCCAGCGCCGGGTGCCCAGACGCGCCTCCTCCAGACGTTCCAGCAGCCCGCGCGCCTCCACCTGTCGACCGAAGAAGAGCTCCGCGTGCGCCTCCGTGAAGGGCGCGAGGCCAGGAACCGGGCACTCGTCCGCATCCAGCGCCCAGGCGCGTTCGAACATGTCGCGGCAACGCGTCATATCGGGACGCGCAGCGGGCTGTTTCTCCAGCATGTCCGCGATGAACGAAGCAAGCGCGGTGGGCACGGCCGGCGCGAGCTGCTTCAAGGGCGGCGGCGGCTCACGCTGATGCGCGGCGATGACCAGCACCGGCTCCGTCGCGTCGAACGGGGGGCGGCCCGCGAGCAGTTCAAAGAGGACCACGCCCAACGCGTAGACATCCGCGGCGCCATCCACCTTCGCGGCGCTCAGGAGCTGCTCCGGAGCCATGTAACGGAACGTCCCGATGAGCGTGGCTTCGTGCGTGTGGACCTGCGTGGACAGCAGATCCGCCTGCCCCTCAGGGACCTTGGCGATGCCGAAGTCCAGCAGCTTGACGCGATGACCAGACGCCTGAGAGGGGTCCGGGCACAGGAAGATGTTCTCTGGCTTCAAGTCCCGGTGGACGATGCCCTGGGCATGGACGTCCATCATGATGGCGGCGATCCGCGCGCAGATGGCCAGGGCGGATGACAAGGGGATGCGCGTCTGGGCTTGCATCCATTGCCGGAGCGACTGGCCATCCAAGTACTCCATGGCCAGATACGCCGTGTCGTCGACCCGGTCACAATCAAGGATGCGGACAACCCCCGCGTGCTTGAGCAGGGCCAGTGCGCGTGCCTCTTGAAGAAAGCGCGCGACACGCTGTGGGTCCTTCGCCGCGGAAGAGGACAGCACCTTCAAGGCCACCTGGCTGCCCATGAGCTCGTGGACAGCCGCGAAGACCTGCCCCATGCCGCCACTGCCGAGCAGGTGCCGCAATCGATAGGGCCCAATCTGGGTTGGAGCGGGCTGATTCAAGACAGCGAGAGCCTGCGCACCACGGGCATTTCCAGTCCAGTCCTTGACGCATCTGGATTGGCGCCCCATCCAGATTCCAAGTCAGGGTCTTTTGTGCCCCGCCCAAACTCAGGGAGCCGCTCATGTCAGCCCCTACCTGTAAGGTCTCCACACTTCATGACCTCCGTCTTCGACCTCATCCTGCGCAGGCTGGTGCAAGGCCACCCCGAGCAACTGCTCGCGCTCCTCTTCGGTGCGCAGATGCCGGCCTTCATCCGGGTGGCGGACTCCAGCCTGCCCCAATCTGAGCGGCGCGCGGACGCGGTCCTGGTGGTGGAAGCACATGGCGTGCGCTTCGCCGTGGACGTCGAAATCCAGGCGCAGGCGGACCCACACTTCGCGGAGCGACTGCTGGACTACACCGTCCGCATCCACCGCCGGGAGAAGTTGCCCGTACTCCCTGTCGCCATCTACCTCGTGCCAGAAGCCGAAGGCGCGCCTCCGCCCTACGGCTTCGAGTGCTCCGAGATGCGCGTCCTCACCTTCGACTTCCAGGTGATACGCCTCTGGGAGGTGGACTACCGCCAGCCCGCCTTGCAGGCAGCCACGGCCCTGCTTCCCCTCTCTGTCCTGGAATCAAACGCGGGCCCAGAGCGAATCGCCTGGGCGGAGTCTCGCATCCAGCAGGCCCCGAGCCTTTCGTCGGAGGAACGCCTAGACTTACTGGTGGTACTCGGCACGCTTGCCTCCCGCCGGTTCGGGCAGGACAGGCTCAGTCAGCACTTGAGGAGCATCATGATTGATTCACCATTCTGGGAAGAGCTGCGCGCGAAGGAGAGGGCACGGACCGAGGTCCACGAACGCGTCGAGACGCTGTTGATCTTCGCCAACGCGCGCGGAATTCCCCAGCCGACGAATGCCGAGGAGCGCCTCTCCCAACTCGACGCCTCGTCCCTGAAAGACCTCGTCACCAAGGCGCTCACCACCCCGGACACCGCGGCCACCGAGCTGCGCGACATCCTCACAGCGCCGAAGCACTGACCACGCCCCCTACTCCTTCACAGCCCCTGCCGTCAGCCCCGACACAATCCGCCGCTGGAACAGCACCGTCAGTGCCACCAGCGGCAGCGTGGCCACCACGGAGGCGGCGGCAATCTCCCCCCAGGGCTCGCGATACTCGCTGGCGAACAGGCTGATGGCCACGGGAACGGTGCGCTTCTCCGGCGTGGAGAGGAACGTCAGCGCGTACAGGAACTCATTCCACGCGAAGATGAAGACGAGAATCGCCGTCGTCGCCAGCCCCGGCGCGGCCAAAGGCAGCAACACCTGCCGGAACGCCTGGAACGGCGTGCAGCCATCCACGCGCGCGGCGCGGTAGAGCTCGTCGGGGAGCGCCCGGAAGAACGACGTCAGCACCCACAGCGTCAGCGGCAGGGCGAACGTCGCATACGGTAGGGCCAATCCCACCAGGCTGTCCCGCAACCCCACCGCGCGCAGAATCAGATACAGCGGGCTCACCGTGGCAATCGGCGGGAACATGCTCACCGCCAGCGCAGCGCTCAGCAGCAGGCCCTTGCCTCGGAACTCCAGCTTCGCCAGGGCGAACGCCGCCGCGGCGCCCACCGTGAGACAGAAGCCCGTGGTCAGCGCCGCCACCACCAGCGAGTTCAACACCACGCGCAGGAAGGGCCGCCCCCACAGCACGCTCGCGTAGTTCTCCAGCGTCAGGTGCGAGGGCCACGGCCGGGTCAGCTCGCCATCCGGCCACAGGCTGGTCAGCACCTGCCAGCAGAAGGGCCCCAGGAAGAAGGTCAGGAACGCCACCACCGCCAGCGCGGTGCCCAGCCCCGGCCGCTGCTTCATCGCGCCGCCTCCTCACGGCCCAACAGCCGCAGCCACACCGCCGCCAGCACCACCACGCACAGGAAGGTCGCCACCGACAGCGTGCTCCCGTACCCGAAGTCCCCCGAGCGCATCAGCGTCTTGTACGCGTAGATGCTCAGCGTCTCCGTCGTGTTCGCCGGCCCGCCCTCCGTCAGCACGTAGATGGCGTCGAACACCCGGAACGCATCCAGCGAACGGAACAGCAACGCCAACAGCAGCGCCGGCTTGAGCAACGGCAGCGTAATCGACACGAACACGCGCCACGGTGACGCACCGTCCACCCGCGCCGCCTTGTACAGGTCCTCGGAGATGCCCTGCAGGCCCGCGAGCACCAACAGCGCCACGAAGGGCGTCGTCTTCCACACGTCCACCAGGATGGCCGCGTGCAACGCATACCCCGGCGCCCCCAGCCAGTTGATGTCCTGCCCGGGCAGCATCCGGTTGATGACGCCGTACTCCGGATTGAACATCCACGCCCACAGCCGCGCGCTCACCACGGTGGGAATCGCCCACGGCACCAGCACCGACGCACGCAGGAGCCCCCTGCCAGGGAACGCCTTCTGGAGCAGCAATGCCAGCGGCACCGCGAGGAGCAGCTCCACCGTCACCGCCACCGCCGTGAAGTACGCCGTGTTCCCCAGCGCCGCCCAGAAGCGCGAGTCCCCCATCAGGTACGCGTAGTTCTCCAACCCCGTGAAGCGCCGCTCGCCAAAGACGAGGATGAAGCGGTGCATGCTCAGCCACACCGCGGCCAGGATGGGGTACAGCGCCACGCCGCCCAGCACCAGCACCGCCGGCGCCACCAGCAGGTACGCCTGCCGCCGCTCCCGCTCCAGCGAGCCCCGTGGACTCATCACCGCACCTCCACAGCAGGGACCGCCGGCGCCACCAGCAGGCACGCCTGCCGCCGCTCCCGCGCCTGCGAGCCCCGCGGACTCATGACCGCGCCTCCCACCGAGATTCCGCCCGCGCCTGCGAGCCGCACGCATTCAAGGCGCCACCGCGCGCAGCCCATGCCACCGCTCGCGGCCCAACGCCGCCCTCCGCCCCGGAAACGGTGGCTCACGGCCCCTCCCCCGTCAGGTGGTCCACCTGCCGCTGCGCGCGCATCAACGCGGCCTCGGGCGTGCGCAGGCCCGCCACGGCGGCGGAGAACTCGCTCTGGAGCACATCCGAAATCAGGTTGTAGTACGGCGTCACCGGCCGGGGCTTCGCGCGCTCCACCAGGGGCAGCAGCCCGGCGATGAACGGCGCCTCTTCCCGCAGACGCGGGTCCTCGTACACGGCGGGCCGCGGCGGGTTGCGCGCGTAGTGCAGCGCCAGCACCCGGTTGGCCTCCGGTGACGTCAGGTGCGCAATCAGCCGCGCCGCCAGCTTCCGCCGCTCCGGCGACACATGCGCGTTCACCGCGAGCTGCCACCCGCCCAGCGCCCCCGCCCCCGGCTCGCCGCTCACCGTCGGCAGCGGGGCGATGCCCACCTTGCCGCGGATGGGCGAGTCCGGCTTCTGCGCCTCGCTCCACGCATACGGCCAGTTGCGCATGAACACCGCGCGCCCCTCCTGGAACACCCGCCGCGCCTCCTCCTCGGAGAAGCCCGTCACCGTCGCCGGGGACACGCCGCGCTCAATCAGGCCCCGCAGGTACGTGAGCGCCTCGCGAGCGGGCACATCATCCAGCAGCACCCGCCCGTCCTCCGACAGCGCCCGGCCGCCGTGCCCCCACAGCGCCTCGTACACATTGCAGGACAGGCCTTCGTACTGCCGGCCCTGCCACACGTAGCCCTGGAGCCCAGGCGTCTTCGCCATCGCCTCGCGCGCGAAGCGCTCCAGCTCCGCGTAGGTGCGCGGCGCGCGCGGCACCAGGTCCGTGCGGTAGTAGAGCACCCCCACGTCCAGGTACCAGGGCACCGCGTACGTGCGGCCCTCCACCACCACCGCCTCCACCGGGCCGGGGAAGAAGTCCTCGCGCAGGCGCTCGGGCGGGAACGCTTCCGACAGGTCCGCGATCCACCCCGCACGGGCGAACTCGGGCACCCAGACGACGTCCGCCACCAGCACGTCGAAGTCCTGGGCGCCCCCCTCCAGCGACGTGAGGAAGAACTGGTGCGCCAGGTCGGACGCGTTGGGCAGCGCCTCGGTGACGAGCTCCACCCCGGGATGCTCCCGCTCGAAGCGCGCCAGCAGCTCGCGGAACGGCTCCGGCGGGCCCCACAGCGGCTGATACTTGAAGACCAGCCGCGTGCGGCCCCCGGCCTTGTCCGCCGCGTCCTGCCGCCGGCAGCCCCAGGCGCCCAGCCCCAACAGGAGGCCCAGCGCGAGCACGATGGAGGAAACGCGTCTCATGCGCGGGCATGACTCCAGCCAACCCCACCCCCGTCAAGACCGGGAATCCGTGTCGGTCCGCACGTCAACATCCCGGAAGTCTGGCGCACCTGAATGAAAACAAACTTTCCAGATATTCAGGCACGCCCCGCAAAGACAATCACGCCCGGTGAGTCATGATGAACCACGGGAGAGCCACGATTCGCTTGGACACTGTCTCAGCGGTATTCTCCCTCAGGCAGGAACAACTGGAGGGGGAAGCGATGAAACAGCAGCCTCGGGATTGGCAGTGCGGAGCCCACCGGGCCCACTTCGAGGAGCCGGACACCCTGGTCGCGGAGTTCAGTGGCCCCATCAGCCTGGAAGAGGTGAAGGAGACGGTCGCGCTCTACCAGCAGACCGCCACCGACCACGGCCAGTACTACCTCATCGCGGACATCGGCCGCTCGCAGCTCGAGGCGGCCGGACGCCGGTACATGTCGGAGAAGGCCAGCTCCGACTGGTACCACGCCATCCTCTACGTCGGCGCCGACATCGTCATGCAGACCTTCGTCAAGGCCATTGCCCTGGCGCTGCTCTTCACCGGCAAGACCACCTTCGAAACGGTGTTCGTGAAGACGCAGGACGAGGCGCGCGCCTGGGTGGCCCAGCACCGGCTCCGCCTCAAGAGCAAAGCAGGCTAGTGGGTCAGGAATTCCCCGCCCAAATTGACAGGCATGCATCTCGCGCTATTCCCTGGTGGGCGTTATGCTCACCGGGGATTCTGGAGGGAGTGACATGCAGCAACTGGATTGGAAATTCGGTCCCCACTCGGTCCGCTACGAAGCACCCGACATCGTGCACGCGACCTTCGTCGGTCCCATCGACCTGGACGAAATCAAGCGCGCGGTCGACGTGTACGGGGAGATTGCCCAGAAGTACGGGCCCTACTACCTGATCGCCGACATCGGGCAGTCCCAGCTGGGCGCGGAGCCCCGGCGCTACCTGTCCGAGAACGCCAAGGCGGACTGGTTCAAGGGCAGCGTCTACGTGGGCGCGGACGTGGTGCAGCAGACCTTCGGCAAGGTCATCGCGCTGGGCATGCTCTTCACCGGCAAGGCACGCTTCGAGACGACCTTCGTGAAGGACCACGAGGAAGCGCGCGCCTGGGTGGCCCAGCACCGTCAGAAGAACAAGAAGAAGCTGGGCTGAGTCCCCGCCCCCTTTCCCCCCACGCACTGGAGCGCTGCCCGCCGCCACCCGGCGGGCACGCTCCAAGTGCGTCCGCCCCCTCCAGGTCACGCCCTGAGTGAAATTCCGAACTCGCTCGGGCCATATGCGCACGTTTACTGGAATCAGCCGTCAAGACTGAAGACCAGTGAAAATGAAAAAGTGTGCCCTTACTGGCAATAAAGCCAGAATTCGTTGTATAGGCGGTTTAGGGGAGCCCCATCCCGCTCGGTTGTTCCTCGCCGGCTCCCCACACCCCTGACCACCCACCGCCTGTAGGGGCTTGGCCCCTCCATTGTCATTCCACCCGTTGCAGACGAACCGCGTGCCGGGGGGGCCGCGTTCGTCTGGCGAGCCACGCCATGCCTGTGTCCGCACAAAAGCAGGAAGAGACCGGAGTTCCCGCCCACGCGCCGGCGGGCCGCTGCCCTCACCTGGGCGCCCAGTACAACCCGTTCGCCGGCCCCCACGTGGAGGACCCACACGGCTTCTTCGAGAAGCTGCGCAAGGACGAGCCCGTCACGTTCAGCCCCATGCTGAACATGTGGATGGTCAGCCGCTTCGAGGACATCTCCCAGGTGCTGAAGAGCCCGGCGCAGTACTCCAACCGGGACATGCTGGTCAGCGGGACGCACCTGACGGACGAGGCCAAGGCCATCCTCGACCAGGGCTTCCCCACCGCGCACGTGCTGCTGGGCATGGACCCGCCGGAGCACACCCGGCTGCGCCGCCTGATGAACCGGGGCTTCACCGCGCAGCGCATCAACGGCATGGCGCCCTTCATCCGGGAGATGGCCACCACCCTGGTGGAGCGCTTCGCCCAGGAGGGGCAGGCGGACCTGGTGAAGCAGCTCGCGTACCCGCTGCCCGTGCACGTCATCCTCGGCGTCATGGGCGTGCCGCAGGAGGACGTCTGGAAGATCAAGCGCTGGAGCGCGGACTGGCAGGAGCTCGTCTTCGAGTACGTGGAGCCGGAGCGCCAGGTGGAGATGGCGAAGGGCGTCATCGAGTTCCAGCAGTACTGCATCCGCCTCATCGAGGACCGGCGGAAGAACCCGAAGGAGGACCTGACCAGCTACCTGGTGGCCGTGGAGAGCGACGGCGAGGCCCTGAGCATGCACGAGCTGGTCATGGCCGTGGGCGCGTCCATGCTGTCGGCCGGCCATGAGTCCACCACCGCCCTGATGGCCAACGCCTGGAAGGTGGCCCTCCAGCACGGCCTGTGGCAGCGCCTGCGCGACAACCGCGAGCTGGTGCCGAAGTTCCTCGAGGAGTCCAGCCGCTACGACTCCGTCTCCCACGCCATGATTCGCACCGCGAAGGAGGACGTGGAGCTGAGCGGGGTGAAGATTCCCGCGGGCGCGCGCCTGCTGCTCCTCTTCGCCGCCGGCAGCCGGGACGAGTCCCTCTGCCCCCACGCCAACAAGCTGGACCTGGACCGGGAGAAGGTGCCCCAGCACCTCACCTACGGCCGCGGCACCCACTTCTGCCTGGGCGCCCCCCTGGCCCGGCTCCAGTTCGAAATCACCACGAACATCCTCCTGGACCGGCTGCCGGACCCGAAGCTCGTCCCCGGTCAGGACTTCGGCACCTGGCAGAGCCTGGTGCTGCGGCAGATGAAGCACCTGAAGGTGGAGTGGACCCCCACCTGACCCCACCCACCCGGAAGTGAACCAGGGCCTGGCGACCGACACCGGTCTCCAGGCCCTTTTTCATGTCCGGAGCTCGCAACTTGGGGCTCAAAGCGGGCGATTTCCCACAAAGAAGGGTAGAAACCCACCCCACCCAAAGTGAATGGGCGGGACAATTCAGACCCCCATGGGGTACAGGAGGACCCAAATAGGGACGTTCACTCTGGAAGACGTGCATTCCAGAAAGAATTTTCTTGCCTCACCACCCATTTCCGCGAGAAAGAGTCCAGGAACACCCTGCTTCCGAGTAAAGCAGAAGGAGCCCCCCGACATGTACGCTCAAGTGGTGGATGAGGCCGACATTCAGTACGCGCACCGAGTGGACCGCAAGGCGCTGGCGGCCATCACCCGGGAGATGTCCAAGGTGAACAATGGTCGGGCGCTGTGGGCGCTCGCCTGCCAGTGGATGGTCATCGTCGCGGCATTTGCCTTCGTTCTATTCGTGGACCGCTGGTGGGCCTGGCCGCTGGCGGCGGTGCTCATCGCCACGCGGCAGCACGCCATGCTCGCGCTGATGCACGAGGCGGCGCACTACCACTTCCTGTCCAACCGCAAGGTGTCGGACGTGGTCAGCGACCTGCTCTGCGCCTTCCCGCTGAACATGACGACGGCGGGCTACCGGCACGAGCACATGCTGCACCACCGGTACGTGAACACGGACAAGGACCCGTACCTCGCCGGCCAGCTGGTGGACGCCTCCTGGCACTTCCCCCGCACGCCGATGCGCGCGACGGCCGTGTTCCTGGCGGACGCGCTGGGCCTGTACGCCCCCAACCACCTGAAGGTGGTGCTGCCCTGGACGTACTGGGGCCGCCTGGTGGGCCGCGCCCAGCCGCGCATCACCCCGATGGAGCACCTGCGCTACTGGATGTACGTGGCCACGCTCGTCACGGTGCTGGTGACGACGGGCGCGTGGCTGCACTGGCTGCTGCTGTGGGTCCTGCCGACGACGACGGTGATGATGGCCTTCTTCCGGATGCGCGCCCTGGGCGAGCACCCCATCGAGGAGAGTACGTCCGGTGACGAGACGCGCGAGACGCGCGACGTGCTGGGCACCGCGCTGGAGAACTTCTTCATCGCGCCGCTCAACGTGAACCTCCACCTCACCCACCACGCCTTCCCCTCCGTGCCCTTCTACAACCTGCCGGCCATGCACGAGCAGCTCGAAAAGGCGGGCCTGCTGGAGGACGGGGTGAACCAGTTCGACACCTACCTGGGCAAGGAGAACAGCCTCATCCAGTACCTCACGCGTGAGCCGGAGGCCTCCGCCGCCGCGGCCGCCGCGGCCCAGCAGCCGAGCCTGGGCCAGCCGCTGCACTCGTGATGAACGCCGCGAGCCTGTGCGCCTCGCGCAGTGCCGTCCAGGTGTAGCCGGGGGGCTCCACCCAGGATGGCCGGCGAGGCCCAGGCCCGCGGTCAGAAGCGCCGCAGTGAGGACCAGGGGAAGGGCTTCCAGAAGGGCGTCACCACGTCCTCGCCCTCCTCCAGCGGAAACCACACGCCTGTCTCACCCTCCGCCGCCAGCACGTGGAAGTCCTGCGCGGGCATGAAGCCCTGCCCCAGCAGCGCCACCTTCTTCCCCGCCGCGTTGGCCGCCACGTCCAGCACCAGCACCACGTGCCCCGGGCTGCCGCCCAGCACGAAGAAGTCCCCGGGCCGCACGTCCTCGCGCGAGGGCCGCGCCTTGAGGGACGAAAGCGAGTGCGTGCCCGCGTAGGTGAAGACCAGGTCCAGCCACGCGCGGAAGCTGGCGCGCGAGGCATCCGGCGCCGCGCTGCGCACCCACGTCACCTTCGAGCCCGCCACCCGCGCCCGGTCCCCTGCCGCGTACCGAGACCAGGCGGCCAGGTCCCCGCTGGTGAAGCGGTAGGCGAGCCGGTCCGGCTGCTTGCCAGCCCAGAGCCACTCCGCGTGGAGCCGGATGACGGAGTCCGCGCATTGCTGGAGGTTGGCCGTGCCCACGTCCAGCTCCACCACCGCCGCCAGCCGGCTGTCGCCCGCCGCCAGAATCGTCGTGCCCTGGTGGCTGAGCACCGGCGTGCCCTCGGGCCGCAGCGGAAGTCCCCGCAGCCAGGCGCCAAAGGAGTCCTTCGTCACCTGGATGCGCTTGTAGCCCTCGGGTGGTGGCAGCGAGGACGCCAGCCGGCGCACCCGGGCCTGGGGGGACAGCCAGGTGTAGCGGGCCCGCTCCTCCTTCGTGGGCGTCCGGGGCTGGGCGTCCTCTGTCTCCGTGGCCCGGCCCGGCACCGGTGACAACACCGCCAGCAGGAGGAGCGCCCAGCACACCTTCCACGATTGGGGACGGCCACCAGCGGACCAGGACGGGATGGACGGGCGAAGCAGGCAATCGAGCGTGGACACGCGGCGACAGTCTCCGGGAGCAAGGGGCGGCACGACAGGTGGCGCTCCCGGTTGGAGGTTTCTCACGGCCCCAGGGTTCCCTCACGCCTGGAATCCCTCGGGGGTGCAGGAGGCGGGTCTTCCGCTGAACGCTCGCGATTCACCGGACGTGCGCGTCTGGGAGCGAGCACTACCTTCAGACGTATGCGCCGTCAGGCGAGCCTCGCGCTGCTCAACACCTTGTCGCTCACCCGGCTGCCCCTGGCGGTGGCGTTCATCGTCATCTCTGACGTGTGGGTTCGCGCGGGGCTGGTGATGCTGGCCGCCTTCACCGACTTCCTGGATGGATGGATTGCCCGGCACAAGGGCCTGAGTACCCGGCTGGGCGCGCTCATCGACCCGGTGGCGGACCGCGCCTTCATGGTGACGGCCATCATCGTCTGCTACCTCGACGGGCTCATCAGCGGCGTGGCGGTGCTGCTGCTGGTGATACGGGACCTCGGCACCACCGTGGGCTTCTTCGTCGCTCGCCTGGCGCCGCGACTGCGGCACGTCGAGCTGAAGGCCCGGATGCTCGGCAAGGCCGTCACCTCGCTGCAACTGGTGACGCTGCTGTGCGTGCTGCTGTTTCCTCCCGCGGTGGCGCCCCTGGTGGCGCTCATCGGCGTGCTGTCGCTCGCGTCCGTGGTGGACTACTCCCGGGCGGTGCTGAGGGCCCGGGAGCGGGGCGCCGGAGCGCGGCGGATGACGCCGGAGTCCGGCGCGGCGCCGCCCGCTTCGACGTCCTCCCTGCCTCCCGCGCGCAAGTAGCGCTCGGGCCCGCGGCTCAGGGCTGCGCCGCCGAGTCCGCGGGCTGGGCTTCGGGCAGACCCAGCACCCGGGCTCGCTCGGTGGCGATGGCGGAGCGTTCGCCCTCGGTCATCTCCATCCAGACTTCATCCATGTCGTCGAGCAGACCGTCCTCCTCGGATGAATCACCTTCGGGATGCCGGGCGCGGACGAGCCGCAGCTTGTTGAGGAGTGCACGGTAACGGTCGTAAGCGGACATGATGGGAACCTCCCCCTCGGGGACGAGCATCGGGCGTGCGACTGACGAAGCGTGGATGGGCCTGGCACCTCACTTTTCGGCTGGGGGTGGCGGGAGCACGGAAATCTCCGTCGTCCGTTCCTCACCGACCATGTTCACCACCGCGCGGACCTGGTCGCCGGGCTGGAGCTTGCGCAGGGCGATGTTGCATCCATCCTGGCGCACCTGCGTCTGGGGGTCCACGCGCAGCGTCAGCGGCGGGCCGTCTCCCACGGCGATGGCCACCTCCGAGTCGCCCACCGAGCGCACCACGCCCGTGTAGACGGCATCCACCACGGCCGTGCCAGGAGGCGACGGCACGTTCGTCCCGGCGGGCGGCACGTCACTGACGACGCCCGCGGTCCCGGTGCCGCCCGTGCCTTGCTGCGCGCCCGTGCCCTGCTGAGCGGCCGTCTCCCGCTGAGGGCTCACCACCCGGGCGCCCGGTGGAATGCCCGCGCCGCCCGTTCCGGCCAGTTGTCCTCGGAGCTGCGTCACCTCCTGGCGGAGCTGCAACAGCTCGGCGCGCAATTGTTCCACTTCACGCTGGAGCGCCGCGGCGTCCGGCGAAGACAGGGCCTGTCCTGTTGGCGCCTGCCCCGCCCGCGTGGACTCCTGCTGTGTGCCTTGCGCTGTCGCCACGCCGCCGCAGAGCAGCATGGACAGCCCCACGATGCCCAACACCCACAAGCCAGCCTTGCGCAGCAGCATGAGGACCCGGCCCCCTTTCTGTTTCAAAGGTGGGGTCTGCCGGGTGACGGACAACCACCGGCCCGGCCGGGAAGCGCCACGAAGAGGGACAGCCCACCAGGCGCCTGGCTGCCCGGCTGGAGTCCCGGGCGGAAATGCCTTTCGGAAATGCGCGCTGAAACTCCGGGCTCTCTCGCGTCACTTCTGGGCGCCGGGCCGGAATGAGCCTGGTCCGGTGGTGTCACGCGGCGGACCGCAGCGCCACTGGTGTGTCCTGTTCAGGAGAACACCATGTCCAAGTCGTCTGTCTGGGTGAGTCTGGGTGTCGGGCTGGCGTTGGGTTTCGCGGGAGGGCGCGTGGCGCGGCCCACGGAGCTGGCCACGGGCACGGCCCATGCGGCCAACGTCGCGGCGAAGGCGCCCACTCCCGCGCGCCAGCGGCCGCCGATTTCGCCCACCGTCTACAAGGTGCCGGTGAATGGCTCTCCCACCGCGGGGCCGGAGGACGCGCTCGTCACGATTGTGGAGTTCTCCGACTACGAATGCCCGTTCTGCTCGCGCGCCAATGGCACGGTGAAGCAGCTCCAGGAGCGCTATGGCCGCAAGCTGCGCGTGGTGATGAAGCACCACCCGCTGGCCAACCACCCGCGCGCCCGGCCCGCCGCGCTGGCGGCGCTGGCCGCTGGGGAGCAGGGCAAGTTCTGGGAGATGCATGAGGCGCTCTTCGCCAACTCGCGCGCGCTGAGCGAGGCCGACCTGGAGCGCTACGCCATGAGCGTGGGCTTGAACATCTCGCGCTGGAACCAGGACCGCGCGGACCCGCGGCTGGCGGAGCGCATCCGCCAGGACGAGGCGCTGGCGATGCAACTGGGCGCCACGGGCACGCCGGCCTTCTACGTGAATGGCCGCTTCATCAGCGGCGCGCAGCCCCTGGAGGTCTTCACGGGCGTGGTGGACGAGGAGTTGGGCAAGGCGGAGGCCCTGGTGCGCACGGGCGTGCGGCCGACGGAGGTGTACGCGCGCACCATCTCCGCCGGGAAGGACGGCCCGCCCGCACAGGCGATGCCCGCGGAGCCGTCCATTCAGCAGGTGGACGTGGGCACCGCGCCAACGCGCGGCCCCGCCAACGCGCCGGTGACGGTGGTGGCCTTCTCCGACTTCGAGTGCCCCTTCTGCGCTCGCGTGGTGCCGACGATGAAGGCGCTGGAGGAAGCGTACCCCGGCAAGCTGCGCGTGGCCTTCAAGCACCAGCCCCTGGCTCAGCACCCGAACGCGCAGTTGGCGGCGGAGGCGGCCATGGAGGCGCACGCGCAGGGCCGGTTCTGGGAGTTCCACGACGTGCTCTTCGCCAACCAGCGCCAGTTGGACCGGGCGTCGCTGGAAGGCTACGCGCGGCAGGTGGGCCTGGACGTGAGCCGCTTCAACGCGGCGCTGGATTCGCGCAAGCATGACGCACATGTGTCCTCGGACATCGCGCAGGCCATGCGCGTGGGCGCCACGGGCACGCCCACCTTCTTCATCAACGGCCGTCCGGTGACGGGCGCGCGGCCAGTGGAGCACTTCCGCGCCATCATCGACGACGAGCTGCGGAAGGCGGCGCGGTAGCTCACGGCACCGAAGCCGCGGCCTCGGAGTTCGAGGCCGTGGCCTCCGGTTGCGGCGGCCGCCTCACCACGCCCAGGTTCGTCACCTCGCGGGCGTTGACGTTGAACTCCACATCCCCGTTGGGGGTGCGCAGCACGTGCTTCCCCGGCTTCAAGCCCGGCACGAAGATGCTGCCGTCCAGCCGGGTGAAGTGCGACGCGCCAACCCAATAGCCATCCACGGTGATTTCCCGCCGGGAACCGAAGAGGTGGTCGTCCCCGAAGTCCATCATCCCGGCGACGGCGCCCGTCTCCTCCAGGTGGATGTCGACGGACACACGGCCGCCCTGCGGGGACACGACACCGGCGCTCCCCGCGCGGCCATCCGCCAGCCATGCGTAGATTCGCCCCGCGCCCACCCGTGGCGTCACCACGAACGCGGAGCCGTCGAAGCGAACATGGGCATGGTCATCCGGCGAGCTTCCACACCGCCGCCCCTGTTCACCAGGCTTCGCCGCGCCAATCCAGACCCCCTTCGCCGGCGTGCCATCCGGAAGGAAGACGCGACCGGAGACCTCGAAGGCGCCAGGGTCCCACGAAACCCGATGCCACAGCCTCCCGCCCTCCTTGAGCTCGGAGAAGGGGAACGCGATGACGGCTGGGACACCAGGCGCCAGCGTCACGTCCTTGCTCGCAGACACCTCCCGCCCGTTGCGGAGGCCCCGCATGGAGACAGACAGGCGCCCTGACTCGGTGATGCCCGTGTACGTGCCATCCGGCTGGGGCGTGAGCGGGATGTCCGCGCTGACGGACTCCACCGACTCCGTCGTCCCCCGCTTGTGGCGCAGCACCGGCTTGACGGTGACCGGGACGAACGCCGCGAGCTGGAAGTCGAAGCGCCGCACCTCGCCGGCCACCAACTGCGTCTCCTGGGAGCGGTCGAGCGCCTTCCCCCGCGAGGTGAAGGGCGTCATCCAGACGGAGTTGCCCGGCGTCACGCCGTCCAGCGTGTAGCGCCCCTGCGCATCCGTCGTGGTCCAGGTGGGCGTCATCTCCAGCAGCATGGCGTCGCCGGGAGAAACCAGCCGGACCCCCTCCGCGGGCGTGCCGTCATGCTGGAGAACCTGCCCCTCCACGACGGCGCCAGGTGGCAGCTTCAGCTCCACGAAGAGCGTGCCCCCCGCCACCACGCCCACATCCCGCTCGCAGGACTCCGCGTGCCCCGCCCCGCGCGCGCAAACGGTCATGACCCCGCACCCGGTGCCTCGAAGGACGCCACGCCCGACGCGTCCGTCAGCGCCGATTCGTCGGGCACCAGGCCCCCCGTTCCGCGCTCGAACAGACCCCGGATGAGGGAAACGCGGGCCCCCGCGAGCGGCGCACCAGTGTCCCTGGACAGGGCCCGGACGCGAATCCACTCCGCCGGGCCGTCCATCGTCGGCGGCGGCAACGGGAGCGGCGGCAGCGAGGGGAGCTGCGCGAACGCCGGAAAGGGCACCTCCACGAGCACCGGCCGCGCCATCTGCTCCGCGCGCCACATGCCCAGGCCCCCGAGCACCGTCGCCATGGCGCTCAGGCCAATGCCCCAGCGAAACCCGTGCATCATTGAACGCCCCCCAGCTCCAGAGGTGGAACCGGGAGGCTATCACTCCAAGTCCTGACGGCGCACCCTGGCCATGCCACCTCATGACACGAGGCGGTACGCGGGCGCGCCCGTCACGACCTCCGCGCGGCTACTCGCTGCCGTAGCCCGCGCTCTGAACGTCGATGAGGCGGCCATTCTCGAACGTCACCACCTGCAGGAAGCGGCGCGGCCCGAAGTTGTAGGTCCACTCCTCATACTCCCGGGTGACGGTGCGCCGCTCCGTGTTGACGCCGCCCCGATGCCGGTCCGGTGTCACCGAACCCGCCGAGTCCGTCACCGTGCGGAAGTTCTTCGCCGCCGGCTCCCCGCACTTGGCGAGCACCTCGGTCTTGAGGGCCCCATCCGCCACGAGCGCCTGGCCACAGCGAAGCGAGGCCGCCTCCGCCGCCACGGGGGCGCCCACCATGGCCAGAGCGATTGTCATTCCGAGAGCACGCATGGGTTGTCTCCTCTCCATTCAGGTCAACGCGCAGGCCATCCGCGGGGGCGGAGCACGCTACGCGTAGGGGTTGTAGAACTTCGCGAACGTCGCCTTGGCGAAGTCGCCGAAAGTCATTCCCGGCTGGAAGGCGCCCACCTTCTGCTCGGCGGGGTCCACGCCCTCGGGCGGGCGCAGGTGCATGTCATTGTCCGGCTGCATGAACACCGCGAAGGTGGAGCGGGAGATGTTGCGGCTGGCCGGATGCGCCAGCGCCTGCACCGCGTGCGGCGTGGAGCGCAGCAGCCCACCGGTGACAATCTGGGAGCTCTCCCCAATCTGGAAGGCCAGGCTGTCCTTCGGGATGACGACCTTGCGCTCCTCGCCGGTCCGCGTGCGCACGTACAGGCCCGCCTCCGGGTCCGGCACCGGGATGTCCTTGCGCGCCGGCTCCGTCGCGCCGGGCTCGGCCTCGAAGTACATGGCCGGGCAGAGCGCCGTGAGCGAGCCATGGTCGCTGTGCCAGCCGCACCACGAGTCCCGCGTGCGCGGCGTGGCGTCCTCGTTGATGGCGAAGTAGTAGAGCAGCCGCGCCTTGCACGCGCGTGACTCACGAATCGTCTTCGCCAGGGCCGCGTCCGGCGACAGGCGGTTGCCCAGCTTGGAGCGCACGTACGTGTCGCACTGCTCGGCGACCAGCACGCCCACGTCCACCATGCGCTGGCCCAGCGCCATGAAGGCGGGCCGCAGCTCCGGGAAGTCCGCCTCCGGCCACACGTTGGGGTGGTAGTTCTCCGGGTGCTTCTCGATGAGCGCCGCGTCGGTGTGCGGCACGTCGTACTGGGGGTTGTTGTAGTAGGAGCCCTTGAACTCGTCGAACTGGCCGGGACGCAGCAGCTCCTTGCCGTGGCTCCACCCGAACGAATAGCTGCTGCGCGCGTGGACGTAGCGGTCCTTCACCTCGGTGGGCAGCGCGGCGAAGCGAAAGCCCAGGGGCAGCAGGTTGTCGCGCAGCTCGGCCAGCCCGGGGATGCCCCGGACGACGAGCAGGCCAATGCCGTCATGCCCGTAGGCGCGCTCGATGGCGGCGCTCAGGTCCGCGCCCGCCACGAGCTGCGCATAGTCGAGAAGAACCACTCCGTCTTTCGTTACCGCCACGTCGCTGCTCATCCCAGGTGCCTCGTGTCCGCTCCCCACGGTGCCACACCGGCATTCGCGCCGGGCAGGGTGCGCACAGGCCACCCGTGACAAGGGAGACGGGTGCCATACTGCCCCTTTTGGACGCATGGGTGCCACCTGCGTCTCTCGGTGGCGGGCGGAAAGCCCCTGCTCCCCTCCTTGCTCCCGCGCCAGGCCCCGCGCCGTCGCCCCCGAGGGCAGTCGCGCGCGGCGGCAGCCAGGATTCACATGGGAGGACGTATCCCCTCTCACAAGGAGAACCCCGCGATGGAAAGCCCACTGTATACCGGAGAGGTCCGTACCGTCGGAGAGAGCATGGCGCGCAGCACCACCGACGCGGGCGCCTTCAAGATATTCATGGACGAGCCCGTGGAATTGGGTGGCCGCAACGGCGCCCCCAGTCCGCTCGACTTCATCCTGGCCGCCCACGCGGGCTGCCTGAACTACATGACCTTCTATATCGCCAGGGAGCTGGGCATTCCGGTGACGCGCACGGACATCACCGTGCGCGGCGCTTTGGACCCGTCCACCTTCGCCGGCAAAGGCGGCGGCGCCCGCGCGGGGTACCAGTCCCTGGAGGTCACCCTCCTGGTCCACACGCCCGCGAACGCGGATCAACTCGCCCAGCTCAAGCGCGAGGTGGAGGCGCGCTGTCCGGTGAGCGACAATCTGGCCAACGCCACGCCGGTGCACCTCACCCTGAAGGCCGCGAGCGCGGCGACGTGACGGGCACCGGCGCCACCAGCGGCGCGGCGCGGCCGGGCCGGGGGACGAGGAAGAGCAGCCGGCCCTTCTGCTTCATCATCCCCGCCGCCAGCTCCGCCTGCGGACCCGCGCCCCAGAAGACGTCCACCCGGCCCGCGCCCCGGATGGCCCCGCCCGTGTCCTGGTTGAGCACGAAGCGCGACAGCGGCTTCCACTGCACGGAGCCATCCGCCATGCGCACGGGGCGCTCGGTGTGGATGAAGGCCAGGCCGCCCTTGGGGAACAGCCGCGCGTCCGTCGCGATGGAGCGCCCCGCCGTCACCGGCCGCCCGAGCGAACCGACCGACGCGGTGTCCAGGAAGCGGAAGAACACATAGGACTCGTTGTGCTCGAGCACCCGGGTGCGCTGCTGCGGGTTCGCCGCCAGCCACGCGCGCAGCGCCTGCATCGACATCTCCTCCTTGGGGATGGCGCCCTCCTGGATGAGCAGCGAGCCGATGCTGCGATAGGGACGCCCGTTCGACGCGGAGTAGCCGACGCGGCGCCGGCTCCCATCCGGCAGCAGCAACGAGCCGCTGCCCTGCACCTCCAGGAAGAAGAGCGCCACCGGGTCCTTGGCCCAGGCCAGCTCCAGCTTCCGCCCGTTGAGCTTCCCCGCGCGGATGTCCCCGCGCGACCAGTACGGCACCACCTTGCGCCCCTCCAGCCGGCCGAAGACGCGCTCCGACTTGAAGCGCTCCGCGAAGGGCTCCAGCGGGACTTCAATCAGGTCGGACGGCGGCCCGAGGATGGGCACGTTGTACACGTCCGACCGCGTCAGGCTCGCCTCGATGGTGGGCTCGTAGTAGCCGGTGAAGAGCACCTGGCCGTCCTCGCCGCCAGCGGCCTCCATCAGCTCGAAGTCCTCCAGGACCAGGGCCCACAGCGCCTCCGGGGTGAGGTCATCCCGAAGCCGCGACTGCAGGCGCTCCAGGGCGGTGCGCAGCTCGGCGAGGGTGACCTGCCGCGCCCCGTAGACGAAGCGCTGGTCGGTGGGGCGGCTGCGCAGCCACACGAGGCTCTCCGCGACGGCGGTCCGCAGCGACGCGACGTCGCCGTCGTCCCGAGGCTCCAGCTTGCGGGACAGACCAACGAGCGCGTCCTCGGGCTTGGTGACGGGAGCGCGGGTGGGGCTCGGACAGGCCGAGGCGAGGAGCCCCAGCGCCGACAGCAGGAGGATTCGGAGGTGCCGCATGTCCATGTGGCGTCCCTACCTATCGCACCTGCCCCGGTGCGCGAATGGGGACCGACATGGGGCGAGCAGGCAGGCGTCAGCCGTGCTGGGCCAAGGCCTTCGCGGCCCGAGCCACATCCTCCCGGGGAGGGAAGATGGCCAGCGCGGCGCCCGAGACCAGGGGCGAAGGGTCTTGCTGGAACCGCACCAGCCGCACCAACCGCTCCGGCGTCCAGCCGCGATTCGGTCCCGCATCGCGCACCAGGCACCAGACAGCCACCCGCCGTGCCTCCGCGCTCCGGCTCGTGGTGAGTCGGGCCTCCACGGCCTCCAGGTCGCGCTCAGGCAACGTGCGGACCACGCCGCGGCACGCCTCCAGTGCGTCAGCGTGAAGGTGCCCCGCCTCGCCCATCTGGACCAGCGTCTCCGCCCACTCCAGCCAGGACAGGGCCGTCGCTGCGCATCGGACCCGCAGCGCCGCCAGCCGGCTGTCGCGGGAGAGCACCCGCTCGCCCGCGCGCGCGCTCCGAGGCATTGGAGACGAAGCGCAGGAGCTCCGTGCCCCACGCCGGAGCCTCGTCCACCGAGGCACACCACGCGTCCACGAGAACGCGGCGCGCGGGCACGGAGAGCCGACGCAGCAACTTCTTGATGTCTCCCAGAGAAGCCGGAGCGCGGCGCACGAGCCAGGCGAGCGCGTCATCGCTCAGCTTCGGCGCGGCATGGGCGAACTGCCCGTCGGCGATGGGGATGGACGCATGCCGCTGGAGCAGCGACACGACGGCCTCGGGCCGACGCATCACCAGGAGCCGCCAGGTGACGGGCTCGGGTGGGACGCCCCGCGCCAGCAGCAACTCGACCAGCGCCAGGGCGGCGTCGGGAACCTGTTTGACGAGGCAAGGCAGGTACAACTGGAGGTTCAACCGCGTCACCGGGTCTGGCGTCCCCTCCGCGGCCTTCACGTGGTCGGTGAGCACCTGCGCGAGCACCTCGGGCGCATGGCGTGCCAGCCTGCTCCAGAAGCTGGTACTGGGCCGCGCCAGGGCGCGTGGAAGGTGCCGACGAAGACCTTCAGGCGTCGCGAACGGGACGATGTCCGCGAACTCGGGCACGCTCTCGCGCGTGGCGAGCCAGTCGAGATAGACATCAATGACAGCCCGCCGCCCGTGACCTGCGAGCGCCCCGAGGATGTCCCCCTCGCCGCGAATCGCATACGCCATCTTCAAGGCTTCCAGCGCCTGAAAGTCATCACAGACCTGGGCCACCAACGAGAAGGCCAGGAAGCGGACGCGGGCGGAGGCATCGGTCGTCGCGGCCAGCACCTGCCGCCCGTCGCGCAGGGTGAACTGGGCGTACAGGGCGAGGCGCCGCTCATACGCATCACCTCGGGACAACGCGCCGAGGACTTCACGAACACTGGCATCCTTCAGTGCCAGGCGACCCAACGCCACCATCCGGCGAACGCGAGCATCATGGTAGGTACCAGACAGCTCAGCGCGCAGCTCGGCGAGGCGAATTTCAGGCATGGCCGCGGAGGACTGCCCTCTGCGCCCAAGCCTGACAAACGGCCCTATCCCTCTCAAAAGGTTGATCAAACCCCCGCGCCCGAGCGTCTTTGCGGCCCGGGACGACCCAGATGTGAGGCTCGGCGCGTATGACACGGTGTCCCAGGGTGTAGGCAGACCCGCGGCGCGCATGGAGCGCGACCCCGGCCACGATGGGTGGGAGCAGGCCAGATGGGTGGGTCATCCAGTCGAGGAGTGCCGGCTCACGCCTCATGCGCGGGCGTCCGGGCTTCACGTCGTGCGGGGATGAACAGGGCACGCGCAGGCCTTGCAGCATCGGCCTGGCTCGCATTGGCACCGGTGGCGCAATCTCAGGCATTTCCACACACGGACGAGACGCCCCCGGCTCCGGCCGCCGCCACGGGCGAAGTCCCAGCCCCGAGCGCCCCACCCGTTCCGCCCCTGCTGCTGGAGAACTCCCCCGCGAAGCTGCCCGAAGGCTTCCCGCTCACCCAGCCGGTGGTGGTGGAGCTGGAGCTCACACTCGATGAGGCGGGCGAAGTCACGGACGCGCGCGCCACGCGGGACGACGCACCGCCCGAGCTCATCCGCGCCGCGCTGCATGCGGCCACGCGCCTGCGCTTCCACCCCGCCATGTCCGGGGACACCCCCGTCGCGGTGCGCCTCCCCTTCACCTACCACTTCGAGCCCGCCATCCGTGCCGCCGTGCTCACCGGCCGCGTCCGGGCCAAAGGCACACGCAAGCCGCTCTCTGGAGCCGTCGTGCGCAGCGGCAAACACGTCGCGGAGGTGGACCCGCAGGGCCAATTCGAGCTGTCCCTCCCGCCCGGCGAGCACACCCTGCACATCACCGCGCCCGGGCACCGGCTGCTCTACCTGAAGGAGACCCTGGAAGCCGACCAGCGCCTGGAGGTCGTCTACGCCCTGGAGCCGCTGGCGCTGAACCCCTATGAAACGGTGGTGCGCGGCGACCGGCCCCGCACCGAGGTCTCCCGCATCACCCTGCATGACCAGGAGCTGCGCGAGGTCCCCGGCACCATGGGCGACCCCTTCCGCGTGGTGATGCTGATGCCCGGCGTGACGACGCTGGCCTCCGGCCTCTCCTACCCCGTGGTGCGCGGCGTGCAGCCCGCCGCCAGCGCCTTCTACTTGGACGGCGTGCGCGTGCCCTTCCTCTACCACCTCATGGTGGGCGGCGCGGTGGTGCACCCGGACCTCATCGAGACGCTCGACTTCCAGGTCGGCGTGCCCTCCGCGCGCTACGGCAGCTTGCTGGGCGGCGCGGTGGACGCGCACATCAGCCGGCCTCGCGAGGACGGCATCCACGGCAGCGCCTACGCGGACCTCATCCACAGCGGCGTCTTCCTCGAAGTGCCCATGAAGGACACGGGCACGGTGGTCGCCGCCGCCGCGCGCATCAGCTACACGGGCCTCATCATCACGCGCGTGGCCAACGCCCTCACCGCGCCCTCCTCCTTCACGGGCTCCGACGGCGGGCAGTACTCCAGCGGCGGCGACCCGAAGATGTACGCGGACTACTGGGACTACCAGGCCCGCGTGGACCAGCGCGTGGGGCAGGGCAGCTCCGGGTGCTCGCGTTGGGAAGCTCGGACGCGGTGGGCCTGACGGCGCGCGCGCCCAACCAGGACTCCGGCGGCGTGGGCCTGCTCTTCCACCGGCTGGACCTGCGAGGCCGCCACCCCTTCGCGGGCGGCGAGGCCGAAGTCGGCCTGACGTTCGGCTACGACAAGCTGGGCATCGACTTCGCCGACGACGGCAAATACGACGGCGAATACACCCTGCGGCAGGGCAACGTGTCGCTGCGCGCGGGCTTCACGCGCGAGCTGTCGTCGGACGTCGCGCGGCTGGAGCTCTTCGGACAGCTCGAGCGGCGCAGCGCGGAGGTGGTGGCCGTCGGCCTCTTCCGTCCCGTCGGTCCGCTGGAAGGGCCGGACGCGTACAACCGGCCCGACATCCTCGCCACCTTCGCGGGCGTGGGCGCGCAGCTCACGCTGACGCCCTCCGCGCGCTGGACGCTGGTGCCCGGCGTGCGCGTGGACAGCTACCATGGCTTCGGGAGCCCCACGATGCTCGCGGTGGAGCCGCGGCTCGCGGTGCGCCACGCGCTCACGGACACCGTCACCCTCAAGACGGGCGCGGGCCTCTACCACCAACCCGCCACCGTGCTGCTGCCGGTGCCCGCCGGGGAGATGCTCGCGCTGGACCGGGGGCTGCAACGCGCGATGCAGTTCTCCGCGGGCGCGGAGTGGCGCCCGAGCCCGGAGCTGGAGGTCTTCGCGGAGGCCTACTTCAACCCGCTGGTGCGCACGCTGGAGTTCAACTTCGAGGACGTCCTGAGCAACCTGCGCCGCAGGGGCCTGGAAGCGGACGACATCCAGGGACGTGGCCGCACCTACGGCGTGGAGCTGATGGTCCGCCGCCCCCTGGGGCGCAACTGGTTTGGCTGGGCCACCTACGGCTTCAACCAGAGCCAGCGCTACGAGCGCTATGCCCGCGTGGGTCCCAACGGAGAGGAAATGGGACAGACGGAAGGCTACCTGCCCTACGCCTTCGAGCAGGCCCACACCCTCAAGGCCGCGCTCAGCTACCGCTTCCCCTACGTCACCGTGGGCGCGGTGGCGCACTTCAACACCGGGCGTCCGGAGAGCGGCCAGTTCGGCTACCGCACCATGCAGCCGGGGACCACGGACGACGGCACGCCGGAGTGGCGGCCCGTGAGCCGCGACGCCGTGGGGCGCCTGCCACCGTTCTTCCGGCTGGACTTGCGCGCCTCGCATAGCTGGGCGTTCGACAACTTCGTGCTGGATGTCTACCTGGACGTCTTCAACGTCACCGCGCGCAGCGAAGTCATCACCCGCGAATACGGCTTCGAGGTGGCCTCCACCGGAGCCATCGACAAGCTGCGCGTCCGGAACATCGGCGTGCCCGTCATCCTGCCCACCCTGGGCGCGAAGGGGACCTTCTGACCATGTCTCGCCTCACGCCCCTGCTGCCCCTGTGCCTGTCGCTCCTGGCCTGCGCGATGGAGCCGGATGACCCCGTCTTCCTCTCCGGCACCGCGCTGGAGGCGGATGGCTCGCCCTGGCGAGGAGGGCCGCTGCTCCTCACCCGCCCCCTGCCCGTGCCTGTCCCGGAGAACACCCCGCTCCGCATGCGCTTCGAGCCCTGGGCCGAGGTGACGCCCGGCGAGGACGGCCTCTTCATCCATCGGCTCACCGCGAAGGACACTGGCGCGGACGAGATACGGCGGCCCATCCCCTGGGCGGAGCCCAACGCCTTCCAGCTCCTGCTGCCAGCGCGCGCGGACGGCGGCAGAGATTTGCTCACCTTCAAGCTCAACCGGGACTCGGACGCGCCGCCGCTGCGCCAGTGGCAGAGCAACGTGAGAGCGGATGAAGCCCCCGGTGGCGTGCTGCTGACGTGGGATGCCATGCCGCAAGTGGCGGACATCCCCGAGCCCCAATACTTCGTGGAGGCTCGAGGCCCCACGGGACGCGCGTGGCTCATCCGCACCGCGGAGCAGGAAGCGCCCTGGATGGGCCCGGAGCTCCTGGAGGACTTCTCGGACGGGCATGCCCATGTCCAAGCCTTCTCCTCGGGCGCGCGCGTGTGGGTGCACACGTCGCTCTACTACTTCGCCGTGCACGACGCGCCGCCCTTCCCGCTGCCCTTCGAAGGGCGCGTCCCCATCAGCCGTGGCGCGGACTGCCGTGGCGGCCGGAACGTCGTGCGTCCCTGCCCCTTCACGGATGGCCGGCTCGAAGCCGTCACCGCGCCGGGGCCGCCGCAAGCGCTGGCCACGGAGCTCACGCTCATCCTGCCGCAGCCGCTGCGGCCCCGGCTGGTCGTCATCCGGGGCGCCCGGGTGATAGGCCCACCCGGGCAGGTGCTCCACGTGGAGGGCACGGTGAACGGGAATGACTGGCGGCTGCTGGGAACCAGCCCCGTGCTGCCCGACCCGACCACCGGCCCCTACGCGGACGAGATGAACGCGGACTCGGGCAGCCAGGAGCTCTACGTCCGGCTGGAGCTACCGGTGGACGTGCCCGAGGTCCGCGAGGTGCGCGTGTGGTTCGGCAAGCCGCAGCCGAATGGCGCACCGCCCTCCTTCAAGCAGAGCATGAGCACGCTCCGGGAGGTCTCCGTCTTCACCGCGCCCTGACGCCGCTCACTGCTGCGAGGCGGGCACGACGAAGCGCCCGTCCGCGCCCAGGCGCAGCCGCGTGAGGTAGCGCTGCTGGATGTCCAGGTAGAGGTCCTTCCCGTTCGGAAAGAGCTTCACGGACGGCACCATCAGGTGGTGCTGCGGCGGCGTGCCCAGAGCCACCCACGCGCGGCGGCCATCCGTGCCCACCACCGCCCAGCGGACGCTGTCTGCCAAGGAGTCCTCGGTCGGCGTCATCTTCAGCAGGAAGATGGCGTGCTTGCCATCCTTCGCCGTCCACGTGTCCTCGAGCGACGCCGCGCCTGTCGAGCCGCCCAGGCCCCAGGAGTTCACGATGCAGTGGCCGCCCTCGAAAGGACGGGCCAGCGTGACCAGCATCCAAGGACTGGGCTTGCCCTCATCGGTCAGTGGCCGATGGAGCAACAAATCCACGGGGCCGCCAGCGAGCGCGAAGTGCTTCTCAAACTCCCTTGGCAGGGGAGACGCTTCTTCTTCGGAGCGGAACGCCATCAGGTCCACGTTCGCGTGCCAGGTGCGCGCCTCGCGTCCCCGGTAGGCCCCGGCCTCCAGCGCGGGCTCGTCCGCGATGTCATCCGGACACGCCTTCCCCGAAGGGGCCACGGCGGCCTTCGCGGCGCGCTCCTCAGGCAGCTCCAGCTCGATGGGCCCCGGCTGCGAGCCCCGTGACGCGGACGACGCGCCTGACGACGTGGCACACCCCGACACCCAGCAGCCCAGCACCAGGCCACCCAATCCCAACCATTTCCTGTTCATGAAAGACTGCCCTCTCGGCGCTCGCGGCGCGCCTGACCAGGGCCCAGAGCATGCCACGCCCGCGCGCGGGCTCCAGTGACTCCGCGCGCGGGAACGGGCTGGGGCAGCGGCGACTCAGATGAAGTAGTCGGGGAGCAGCTCCGCCCCGGGCACCATCTGGTACTTGTCGAAGTCCGTCACGCCCACGCCGCGAAGGACTTCCTCGTCGATGCAGAAGTTGCCGGTGAACTCGCGGCTGGGCTTGGTGAGGATGGCGTAGGCCGCGTCCGCCATGATTTCCGGCGTCCGGCAGCCGCGGATGGTGTCATCCCCGCCCAGCAGGTTCTGCACCGCCGCGGTGGCGATGACGGTGCGCGGCCAGATGGCGTTCACCGCGATGCCGTCCGAGCGCAGCTCCTCCGCCATGCCCAGCACGCACATGCTCATGCCGAACTTCGCCATGGTGTACGCGACGTGGGGCGCGAACCAGCGCGCCTCCATGTTGAGCGGCGGCGAGTTGTTGAGGATGTGCGGGTTGCTGGCCTTCTTCAGGTACGGGATGCAGGCCTGCGAACACGCATACGTGCCACGCGTGTTGATGCCGTGCATCAAGTCAAAGCGCTTCATCGGCGTCTCGAGCGTGCCCGTGAGGCTGATGGCGCTGGCGTTGTTCACCAGGATGTCGATGCCGCCGAAGGTCTCCACCGCCTTGGCCACGGCGGCGGCAATCTGCTGCTCGTCGCGGATGTCCACGACACAGGGCAGCGCCTTGCCACCCGCCTTCTCGATTTCCTCGGCGGCCGTGTAGATGGTGCCGGGGAGCTTGGGGTGCGGCTCCGTCGTCTTGGCGGCGATGATGATGTTGGCGCCATCCCGGGCAGCGCGGAGGGCAATGGCCTTGCCGATGCCACGGCTGGCACCGGTGATGAACAGCGTCTTTCCCTTGAGATTGGACATGGGGTGTTTTCCTATCACGAACGCGCGTGGGGCTTCCGCAGCGCTGCCTTGACGACCGTCCACATCACTTCACCTCCTCGGAGAAGGCGCGCTCGATGAGCATCTGCATCGGCGCGTGGGCCGGCAGCGTGCCGAACGTCTGGCCGTGCGCGCCGCCCAGGCGGGACTCGCAGAAGGCGTCCGACACGGCGGTGTTGCCCGCGCGAATCAGCAGCGACGCCTGGAGCGCCAGCGCCAGCCCCTCCACGATGGTGCGCGAGCGCGCCTCCAGCGAGTCCGTGTTGGCCAGCTCCTTGCCCAGCCGCGCGGTGGCCTCGTCATACGCGGGGTGCCCGCCCTGCGCGGCCAGCAGCTCGGCGAAGAGGGCCTCCCGGCTGGCCGGCTCGCGCGACGCCGCGCGCAGCACGTCCAGGCACTGGATGTTGCCGCTGCCCTCCCAGATGGAGTTGAGCGGTGCCTGCCGGTACAGGCGCGGCAGGTTCGTCTCCTCCACGTAGCCCGCGCCGCCCAGGCACTCCTGCGCCTCGTTGACGAAGGGCGGCGTGCGCTTGCACACCCAGTACTTCCCCACCGCCGTGGCGATGCGGCAGAACGCGGCCTCCTTCTCGTCCCGAGGCGTCGCGTCCACGGCGCGGGAGACCCGCCCGGTGAGCGCCACGTGCGCCTCCAGCTCCAGCGCCAGGTCCGCGAGCACGTTGCGCATCAGCGGCTGGTCGCTGAGCCGCTTGCCGAACGCCACGCGGTGACGCGTGTGGTGGATGGCCTGCACCAGCGCCTGCCGCATCTGCCCGCTGGAGCCAATCATGCAGTCCTGCCGCGTCAGCGCGACCATCTCCAGGATGGTGGGGACGCCGCGGCCCTCCGGGCCCACCATCACCGCGTAGGCGCCGTGCAGCTCCACCTCCGAGCTGGCGTTGCTCCAGTCGCCCAGCTTGTCCTTCAGCCGCTGGACGCGGATGGCGTTGAGCGCGCCGTCCGGCGTGAAGCGTGGCATCAGGAAGCACGACAGGCCGCCCTCCGCGTGCGCCAGCACCAGCCAGGCGTCGCTCATGGGCGCGGAGAAGAACCACTTGTGGCCCACCAGCGCGTAGGGCTGACCGGGCCCTCGGCCTTCGCCCAGGCGGTGCGCCTTGGTGGTGTTGGTGCGCACGTCGGAGCCGCCCTGCTTCTCCGTCATGCCCATGCCAATGGTGGCCCCCGACTTCTGCGCGGCCGGGATGAAGCGGCTGTCGTACGACGCCGAGCTCACGCGCGGCAGCCACTTCAGCGCCACCTCCGCCTGGTGCCTCAGCGCGGGCACGGAGGCGTACGTCATCGTGAGCGGACAGCTCGTGCCCTGGTCCGCCTGGTTGTGCAGGTAGAAGAGGCCCATGCGCGCCACGTGGGCGCCGGGCGTGGCCTCGTTGCGCCAGGCGAAGCCGGACACGCCGTTCGCCATGCCCAGCTCCATCAGCCGGTGGTACGCCGGATGGAACTCCACCTCGTCGCGGCGGTTGCCATAGCGGTCGAAGGGCCGGAACTTGGGCTTGTTCTCGTTGGCCAGGAACGCGAGCTGCTGCATCTCCCCGCCCACCAGGACGCCGTACCTCGCCAGGTCGGCCTCCGCCCAGCCGCCCCCCTCTCTGGCCACCACCTCGCGCAGCACGGTGTCCGTCTTCCACGCGTCGTACACGAGCGGCGGAGGCTGGTTCGTGACTTCGTGCGTGAGGAAACCGGCGGCGATGGCGTTGCGTTCAGTCATGGTGAAGGTCCTCCTGAGGGACAGTGCCCGGTGCCATGGGATTACCGTGAACCGCCGCGACAGGCCACCTCGACGCGGGCGGCGGATGCGCCGTGTCAACGCTTCTGGGCATGCTCCAGCTCCTCGACCAGCAGCTCCGACACCTTCCGCACACGAGGTATGTCGAGCGCGGATTTTGCGCACACCAGGTGCAGCTCACTGGTGGCATAGGGCCCCAGGTCCATGTCGAGCGGCACGAGGCCGCGCTCGCGCACGAAGCGGTGCCGCAAGTCTCCCAGCACCATGGCCCCCACGCCCGCCTCGGCCGCCGCCAGCATCACCAGGTAGTTGTCCGCGGTGAACACCGGCGAGAAGCCGGGGATGATGGACTCCAACTGGGGATTGGGCGGCGTCGTATCGAACGGCGGCGCCCAGGCCACCCAGGGAATCTGCTGGAGCGTGGGCCGCTTTGGCAGCTTCGCCTTGAGCGACTTCGCCACGAAGACGGCGTTGCGGACCTGCAGCCCGTAGACGCGCTTCAAGTCTGAACCCGGCGAGCTCCGAGCCCGCAGCGCGAGGTCCGCCTCGCCGCGCCCCAGGTCCAGGTACTGTGTCCCGGAGCGCACCTCCAGCCGCAGCCCCGGGTGCTTCTTCGCCACCGCGCCAGCGAAGGGCGCGAGGAAGTCGAAGCACATGTACGGCGCCGCCGTCACGCGGACCAGCCCCCGGGGCGAGCTGTCCGCCGACTCCGCCGCGCGGTGCAGCTCCCCCGCCCACTCCGCCATCTTCTTCGCCGGCAGGACCAGCCGCTCGCCCGCCGCCGTCAGCACCGCGCCGTCCACGCCACGGCGGAACAACGAGGCGCCCACCGCGTACTCCAGCGCCGCCAATCGCCGGCTCACCGTGGGCTGACCGATGCGGAGCTGCCGCGCCGCGCCGCTGAAGCTGCCCGTTTCCGCGATGGCGAGGAACAGCCGCGCGTCAGCCCAGGAGATATCCATGAATGCATGACCTCATGCCTGAATCGCCATTTTCCATTCATTTTCGCATCGATACCTTGCGCGTGTCTCGACGTGCCGGAGTCCCGCCATGCGCAGCCGTTCCCTTGCCTTCTCGTTCGCCGCCGTGCTCGGTGGCGCGCTCGCCACCGCCAGCCTCACGGGCTGCGCCACCACCTCACACGGCGTGCAGCCCTCCACGCTCGGCGCGGCGCGCCCCGCCTCGGAGCTGCTGCCGCTGCTGGCGCAGCCCGGGCCCGTGGAGCTGGAGACGGTCGTCTCCTGTGACTGGGTGGTGGAGCGCGGCGGACTCGTCAACCTGGACCACCCCACCGCGAAGGAGGCGGGCCTGAAGGACGATGACGAGCCCATCCAGATCTTCTTCCACGCCCTGCGTCACCCGGAGAAGGGCCTGTTCATCGTCGACACCGGCGTGGAGACGGCGCTGCGGGACGCGCCGGAGAAGGCCGCCATGCGCGGGCTCGTCGCCAGCGCCATGAACATGGAGAAGATGAAGGTGCACGCGCCGCTGGGGGAGTGGCTCGCGAAGCAGCAGCAGCCCCTGTCGGGCGTGTTCCTCACGCACCTGCACCCGGACCACATCACCGGCATGGCGGACGTCCCCGCGGGCACGCCCGTCTACACCGGCCCGGGCGAGGCCTCCGCGCGCGCCTTCGTGAACCTCGTCGTCCAGGGCAACAGCGACCGCGCCCTGGCCGGCAAGCCGCCGCTGTCGGAGTGGACCTACGCCCGCGAGGACGCCGGCTTCTTCGACGGCGCGGTGGACATCTTCGGGGACGGCTCCGTGTGGGCGCTCTGGCTGCCCGGCCACACGCCCGGCTCCACCGCGTACCTGGTGCGCTCCACGAAGGGCCCGGTGCTGCTCGCGGGCGACATCAGCCACACCCGCTGGGGTTGGGAGCACGACGTGGAGCCCGGCTCGTTCAACAACGACATGGACGGGGCCACGGTGAGCTTCCAGAAGCTGCGCGCGTTCGCCAAGGCGCACCCCGAGGTCGAGGTGCGCCTGGGCCATCAGCACTGACGCGCGGGGGCGTCAGTTCCGGGTGTGCTGCCGGAAGAAGTCCCACATGATGGCGGTGCCATCCGGCCCGGACGGGTCGGCGAAGGGATAGCGCGAATCCCCGCCGGGCCAGGCGTGGTCCATGCCCTGGATTTCGATGTGCCGCGCCACCAGCGAGCCGCCGTAGACGTAGTCCTCCACGGTGTACGCGCGCCCGCCGGGCACGCTGGCCCGCGTCACCTGCGTGGCCGCTGGACGGATGCTGTCGTTGGCCACGCCGTCATCGCCGTAGTCGCTGGTCTGCAGGAACTGCCGCGTGGCCTGCCGGCCGTTGACGATGTCGACGACGCTGTCCTTCGTGCCGTGCACCACCAGCACCGGCATCGTGTGGCGCGGACGGCCCGAGCACACCCACGCGTCCCGGCCCCGGTCATCCGGGTGGTAGATGCTGCCGAAGAGCATCGCGAAGCCCGTGCCCGAAATCGTGGTGGCCGCCTTGTACATGGCTCCCGCGCCAATCATCCCCGCGGCGAACACGTCCGAGTAGCAGGCCAGCAGCGTGCCCGCGAGCACCGCGCCGGAGCTGACGCCGCTCACGTAGACGCGGCGCGCGTCCACCGCGTAGTGCCGCTTCACCTGCTCCACCATGCCCACGACGAGCGCGGGCTCGCCGTGGTCGCGCGTCTGGTTGAGCACCAGCATGAAGTTCCAACACTGGGTGGGGTTCGCGAACGTGGCCTGGTTCGGGTACAGCACCAGGAACTTCTCGGCGTCCGCCTTCTCGTTGAGGCGCGAGAGGCCGGCGAACTGGCTGGGGTTCTGGAAGCAGCCGTGCAGCGCCACGACCAGAGGTAGCGGTGTGCCCGGGTCGTAGCCCGAGGGCACCCAGAGTTGGAAACCACGCGTCCCTTCGACGCCATGGACCCAGGTTCCCGCGCGGGCGGGGGCCGCGGCGGTGAGCGACAGGACAGCGAGCAGCAACAACCACGTGCGTGAGCACGCGACAGCGTTCCGCTTCATTGGCTGACTCCTTCGGGGTGGGGGAACCGCGCTCAGCCCGGCTGCCGCGCATCCACCGCGGCGGACTCGACTCCGGCCAGGAAGGTCTCCACGGCTTCGGCGACCTTCTCGGGCTGGTCATGCGGTGACGCATGGCCGGAGTCACTCAACACCTGGAGCCGTGCGTTCGGCAGCAGGTCCACGTAGGCCTGCTTCGTCGCCACCGGCGTGTAGTCCCTGTCGGACGCGAGCACCAACACCGGGCAGGTGATGCGGCCCAGGTGCTGCGTGACGCTCCACCCCAACAGCCCCTTCGTCGCCCGCAGGTACGCGTCCGGGTCGTTGGCGCCGAAAATCCCAATGGCGCGCTGGCGCAGCGCCTCCTGCTCCGGCTTGGGGAACAGCTTGGGCGCCAGGACCTTGGCCAGCGCCGAGGGCCCCAACAGCTTCAGCAGCGCCAGGCGCAGCCCGAACTCGAACTTGCGGCGCAGCGTGTGTGCCACCAGCTCCGGCCCGCTGTTGACGATGACCAGGCTGCGCACCAGCTCCGGCCTGTCCACCGCGAGCTGGAACCCCATCATCCCACCCATGGACAGGCCCACCACGTGGACCGACTTGAGGCCCAGCGCGTCACACAGCCCCGCGATGTCCCGGGCGAAGCGCGGCACGCCATACGCGCCCGGCGGCTTTCCGCTGCGGCCATGGCCTCGCGCATCCGGGATGACGACGTGATGACGGCCCGCCAGTCTGGGCGCCACGGACTCCCAGTCCCGACCCGTGGAGCCAAGCCCGTGGAGGAACAACACTGGGGTGCCCTCACCTGACTCCTCGAAGTAGAGGGAAAGCTCTTCGAGTTGGAGCTGCGGCATGTCCGGACCCCAGATTCAGGTAGGAAGCGTGTCGAATTGCAGGCCCGAAGCTACATGAACGAACGTTCGTTTATCAAGAGCACCCCATGAGTACGCCTCCCCGCTCCCGCCTGCGCGCCACGGACGCCCGCCTCCCCCCCACGGCGGCGCCACCGGAAGGCACCCGCCGGCGCATCCTGGAGACCGCCCTGCAGCTCTTCGCGAGCCGCGGCTACCACGACACGTCCATCCGGGACCTGGCCACGGCCCTGGAGCTGCGGCCCAGCGCGCTGTACGCGCACTTCGCGGCCAAGGACCACGTCCTCGCGGAGCTGGTGCGCATTGGTCACGAGGCGCACTTCGAGGCGTTGGAGACCGCGTTCCAGGGCGCGAAGCCCACGCCCGCGGAACAGGTGCGCGCGTTGGTTCATGCGCACACGCGCGTCCACGCGGAGTACCCGCAGCTCGCGCTGGTGGTGAACGAGGAGTTCTACGCGCTGTCGGCCGAGCTGGCGGCGTCCGCGCAAGCGCTGCGGGACAAGGCCAACGCCATGTTGTTCGACGCCATCCGGCGCGGCATGGCCCAGGGGCAGTTCTCCCCGCTCCATCCCGAAATCACCGCCGCGGCGATTGTCGGCATGGGCTCGCGCATCCCCCACTGGTTCGAGCCCGAGGGCCCTATCGCGGTGGAGCTCCTGGCGAACACCCACGCCGAGCTGGCGCTGCGGATGCTGGGAAGTGTCACCAACGCGTGAGGCTGAACGAGGCTAACGGCGTATCTGCCTGCGGCCGGACGCCACCTGGAACGCGTACACAGCCACCGCGGCGATGCCGACGAGGAGGACGCCCCACAGCAGGCCGCCCACGACGGCGCGAGTCACGGTGAGCACGACCCAGAGCGCGAGCAGCGCCAGGCCCACGTAAAGCAACCCCTTCATCCTTGGCCTCCCTGCCTCGGGGAAAGTCCCTTCATGGTAGGACTGCGCCGCCAACGCGGCAGGGCCCGGCTGTCCGGTTGGCTGCTGGCCTTTGAATTTTCCGAACAGGCGCGCGTCAGAAGGCGCATCCACCGCAACGGCGGATGCCCTTCCCTCCGTCTGGACACGCTCCCCATGAAGACTCAGATGCTCTGGAAGTTCACGGCGCTCTCCCTCACGCTGTCCGCTCCCGCCTTCGCCGCGGACTGGCGCAATGACGGCAACTTCCGGCGCAAGGAGGTCAAGAGCGCCGAGGACATCGAGCAGGCGCAAGAGGACCGGGGCTTCGCGCTGGGCCTGCGCGCGGGCTACGCCCTCCCGATGGGCAATGCCGTCGGCTCGGAGGATGGCGACGGTGCCAAGATGAGTGACGCGTACAAGGGCGCCATCCCCTTGCAGGCGGACCTCGGCTACTTCTTCAACTCGAACGTCTACGTCGGCGCCTACTTCCAGTATGCGCCCGTGTTCCTGCCGGAGAACGCGCTGTGCGAAGACGGGATGAACTGCTCGGCGAGCCAGATGCGCTTTGGCATCAACGCGTCCTACCACTTCCGCGCGGGTGAGAAGTTCATGCCCTGGCTGGGCCTGGGCATCGGCTACGAGATGATCAACACCAAGCTCTCCATGAAGGAGGGCGAGGTGGAGAGCATCATCGGCGCCGGCGCTCGCGGCATCGAGTTCGCCTCCGTCCAGGCCGGCGCCGACTACCGCATCAACGACACCTTCTCCATCGGGCCCTACGTCTCGCTGGCGGCCGGCGTCTACCAGACGGCCACCACCAGCATCGAGACGAAGAACGTCCCCATCATCGGCGACATCTCTGAATCGGAGTCGGAGGGCATCGACAACAAGGCGGTCCACGCCTGGCTGTCCGGCGGCCTGCGGATGCAGGTCCGCTTCTGAGTCACCGCCGCGGCGCTGACGGAGCCTCGCCAGCGCCGCGGACCGCCCACCTCAGTCCAGCAGGTGCGGGTTGCGCAGGATGAGCAGCCCCGCCTGCACGGTGGCGGCGTAGTCGTTGAGGTGCCCGGCGTCGATGAGCGCGGTGGCGTCACGGCTGCCGCCCGCGGCGAGCGCGGCGTCCACCTTCTTGCTGCCCTGGTTGTACGCGGCGAGCGCCAGCCGCCAGTCACCAAACCGCGCGTGCAGGTCCGACAGCAGCGCGGCGGCGGCCTGCGACTCGCGCGCCACGTCCAACCGCTCGTCGCGCGCCTCGCTGACTTCCAAGCCGTAGCGCCGCGCCGTCTCCGGGATGAACATCCACACGCCCGCGCCACGCATGCCCGGCGCCAGCGAGGGCCGGCCATCCGTCTCCGGCATGTTCGTCGCGGCGGACTCGACGACGGCCACGGCCAGCAGTCCTTCGGGCAGCCCCCTGGCACGCAGCGGCGCGGCCAGCGCCTCCCGCTGCGTCTTCAGGTTGGCCAGCGCGCGCTTCATGAACGCGCGCCCCTTCTCCGTCCCCGTGAGCGCGTTGAGCCGCGCCACCACGTGCGCGTCCACCACCACCGGCAAATCCCCCTTCGGCTGGCTGGACGTCGCGAGCGCCTGCGCCTCCGCGAGCGTCACCGCGCGGCCGCTCGCCACGCCTTGCGACACCGCAGCCAGCGGTACCAGGAAGAGACACAGCGCGGCCAGGAGCGCGGAAACACCTTGAACGCGGGCGGGACGAGGCTGGAAGAGCATCTGGATTCTCCGAGTGGTGGGGTGGGACATGCCGGTGGCACCGGCGGGAAGAGAGGCTTCAGGCCGCACCGACAAGGCCGCCTGGAGCAGGCACCGCGCATAGGCGTGCGCCTGGACCCGGCCGCCGGCCACCAGCGCCTCGTCACAGGCCAACTCCTGGAGCGAGGCCATCCACCGGGACAGACCATGCGCCCCCGGGTGCCAGAAGAAGGCGCCGGTGAGGACGAGCCGCGTGAAGGCCCGGTGCGTGTCACGCTGACGGTGATGCTGAAGCTCGTGGAGCACCGTCAGCCGGAAGGACTCCGCGTCCTCCAGGAGCGCGGGGGGCACCACCACCCACGCGGACGGCTCGCGGCCCATGCGAGGAAACCACGCGGAGAAGGCAGGCATGCCCGCCTCGCCCAGCACCACTGCGACACACCCCACGCCACGCACCCGGGGCAGCGCCTCCAACTGGCGCAGCATGCGCGCATGCCGCGCGAGCGCCCGGGCCATGACCGCCATGCCGCCCACCAGGAGCGTCAGCGCCGCCGCGGGCAGCACGGGCGGAAACTCAGGCGCGGACGCCTGGGCCTGAGCAGGCTTCACGGCCGGACGCGGCTCCCACAGGGGCTCGGGCAGCCGTCCCGCGTGGCGCGCCACGGAGCGCTCGAAGGTGAAGCGAGGCCCGGTGGGGACCAGCGCGTGCGCGGCCATGGCCAGCAGCGGCAACACCAGCGACAGCAGCAGCGCGCCGCGAGCCACCTTCAAGGACTGCCGCGCCGACAAGGGACGCCCCAGCCGGGACAACATCGCCAGCGCCAGCCAGGCCAGCGTCGGCGCCACGGCGAGCAGCAGCGCCTGCGTCAGATAGAGCGACGCGAGCTCACGCAGCGCGGCGCTCACGGCTCGCGCCCCTTCGCGTCGAGCAGCTTGCGGAGCTGGTCCACGTCCGAGGCGGACAGGGGCACGGCTTCCACCAGCCGCGCCACCAGCGCGGACGGCGTGCCGTCGAACACCGTCTCCACCAGGTGGCGCACGCTCTGCGCCTCATAGGCGTCGCGCGGCAGCACCGCTGAGTACAGGTGGCCCCGGCCCTGCTTGCGGCTCTGCAACACGCCCTTCTGCTCCAGGATGCGCAGCACCGTGGAGACGGACGTGTACGCCAGCGCGCGCTCCGGCGGCAGCGCGGCGAGCACGTCCGCCACGCTCACCTCACCGAGGCGCCACACGATGTGCATCAACTCCAGCTCCACCGGCGTCAACGGCCGGGGGGCCTCTTCAGGCACAGGCTTGCGAGTCACGAGCTCCTCCGTGACGCGCAAACTACTAAGGACTTAGTTCCAAATCAACTAACCCCTTAGTTAATCACCCACGGAGCGCCCTGCCTACACGCCGAGCGCTTCGCGCAGCTCTGGCAGCCGCCGCGACTGCACCGCGCCGTAGACGAACCGGTCCGGGCGCAGCACCACCACGTCCGCGGTGTGCTTGGAGAACCAGTCCGCCAGCTTGCCGGTGACGTCCACCACCTCGGGCGCGGCCTCGGAGTCCTCGGCCGCCTCCGACGGCGGGCGGAACGTCATCATCCGGCCGCCCAGGGACTCCGCCAGCTCGCGCGCCGCCTCCAGCTCCGCGGACGGCGCGTTGCCCCGGCACAGCACCGTGAACTCGTTGCCCAGGGTGTCGTCCAGCAGTACCTCGTCGCCGGACGGCAGCTTCACGCGCGGCTGGATGAAGTACTCCCCCTTGTCCCCGAAGTAGTAGCCGCTCGCGTGCGCCGGGGCCTCCTTGAACTCGAAGCCCTCGATGAACTTGCGCACCCGGGGGATGCGCTGAAGGGTGCGCATCAGCGCGTCACGCGCGGAGGCCACCATCGGGTTGCGCGCCAGGAACAGGTGCCCCACCCGCACACACAGCTTCTGCACCGCCTCCACGTGCGGCCGGCGCTCCTGCTCGTAGGTGTCCAGCAGCGACGCCGGGGACTGCCCGTGCAGCACGCGCTTCAGCTTCCACGCCAGGTTGGACGCATCCCGCATCCCCGACACCAGGCCCTGGCCCATGAAGGGCGGCATGGTGTGCGCCGCGTCGCCCAGCAGGAAGACGTTGCCCTGGCGCCAACGCGCCGCGTTGAGGCAGTGGAAGGTGTACACGGAGGCCCGCTCGATGCGCACCCGCTTCGGATCCACGTACGGCGCGATGAGCTCCGAGATGGTCTCCGACTTCTCCAGGTGCTCGCGCGTCTCGCCGGGCATCATCATGAACTCCCAGCGAATCTGATTCACCGCGCCGGTGGCCACGAAGGCCGGACGCTTCGGGTCACACACGAAGCGGCAGATTTCCGGCACCTCGCCCTCCACCACCGTGCCGGACACCGCGAGCCAGGGCTCGCCGTAGGCCCGCCCCGACATCGGGATGTTCAGCGCCTTGCGCACGGTGCTGCGCGCCCCGTCACACGCCAGCAGGTACTTCGCGCGGATGGAGCGCTGCTCACCGGTGAACGAGTCGCGGTAGCGCACCGTCACCCCGTCGGAGTCCTGCACCACCGCCTCCACGCTCACGCCCTTGCGCAGCTCCACGTGCTCGAAGCGGTTCAGCCCGTCACGCAGCGCGCCCTCCAGCAGCGGCTGGTGGAAGAACCACAGCGGCGTGTGCCCGAAGCCGAAGTCCGTCTCGCCGGTGTGAATCTCCGCGAAGCGCTTGCCGGTGCCGCCCACGTACTCCGCGAAACGGCTTTCCCGCATGTTGCTTTGCAGCAAATCCAACAGTCCGGTGGACTGGTAGATGCGCAGGCCCTCGTCGTCGCACGAGAAGGCCCGGGGCTCGCCGTGCGGCGTCACGTCCCGCTCCAGCAGCAGGGTGCGCACGCCCATGAGACCCAGCAGGTTCCCCGTCAACGCTCCCACCGGCCCACACCCGCTGATGATGACGTCCACCTGCGCGTCGGTCTGCTGGCTGTCACAACCCATGGATGCCTCCCGGGGCAATGTCTGGCATTCTTAATAACGATTCAGGTGTGACCACGGTGTGACGGCTTCCGCGGTCTGGTACTGCATCCGCTCAGAGCGGCGAGCTGCCGTACGACGGAAAAACCACACGCAAAAATTGTCACTGCTGGGGCAATCCCTACCCGTGACGGAGGTTTTCGGCGGACGTGATACCTTAGGGCCCCGCCCATGCGAGGAATCCCGGAGGACATGGCCGCCGACGGCCCTTCAACTACACAACGTTTTCGCCTGGAACTCTTGGGCGAAGCCCGGCTCCGGGTCGGCGATTCGCGCATCCCGCTGGAGCGGCGGACCGCTGCCGTCCTCGCATGGCTGGCATTGGAAGGCCCCCACCCGAAGTACCGCCTGGCCGGCCTCCTGTGGGCGGAGTCTGGCGAGACGACCGCGCGCAACAACATGCGACAGCTCCTGCGCCGGCTGCGCCTGGCCTGCGGCGCGGAGCTGGTGCAGGGCACCGATGTGCTCTCCCTGTGCGAGTGCGTCGACTCCGACGCCGCGGAGCTCCAGGCCCACGTGCTCGCGGGGCGCTTCTCGGAAGCGCTCGCGTTGGAAGGCGTGCTCCTGGGCGCCCTGGAATACGAAGATTGCTCAGAATTCCAAACATGGCTGGAGGGCGCGCGGGAGCGATTGGACAAGCTTCGCCGCCGCGCCGCCGTGGCCGAGTCCGAGTCGCGCGAGCGGCGGGGGGACCTGACGGGTGCGTTGGCGCTCGCCGAGCAGCTCCTCACCATGGACCCGTATTCGGAAGAGGCGTGGCGCCGGTTGATGCGGTTGCACTACGTGGCCGGCGACCGCATGGCCGCGCTCAACGCCTTCGAGCGGTGCCGTCGCCTGCTGCGCGAGGAGCTGGACACCACGCCGCTGCCGCAGACGGTGGCGCTGGCGCGCGAAATCGAGCGGGGCCCGCCAGCGCCCAAGCAGGTGCCGCCCCCCACCAGTCGGCTGCCCCTCTCCGTGCTACGGCCCCCCGTCCTCGTGGGCCGCGAGCGCGAGTGGGCGCGGATGGAGGCCGCGTGGGAGGCGGGGCAGACCATCTTCATCTCCGGCGAGCCGGGCGTGGGCAAGACGCGCCTGGCCCATGACTTCGCGGCGTCGCGAGGCAGCTACCTGCTGCTGGAGGCGCGGCCCGGGGAGCAGAGCGTGCCGTACTCCTCGCACGTTCGGCTGGTGCGGCAGATGCTGGCCCGGGTGCCAGACCCGGACCTGCCGCGCTGGGTGCGCCGAGAGTTGGCGCGGCTGCTGCCGGACCAGGCCGGACAGGAAGGCCTGCCCCCGCCCATGGCGGACGAGGCGGACCGCAGCCGTTTCCTGGAGGCGCAGTGCCAGCTCGTCTACCAGCTCGCCGCCAGCGTGGACGCCATGGTGGCTGACGACCTCCAGTTCATGGACAGCGCCACGGCGGAGTTCGCGGTGCTGATGCTGTCGCGCCGCCACGCCCCCGAGCCCGGCGGCCGCTTCCCACGCTTCATCGACACCTACCGGGCGGATGAGCTGTCGCCCCAGGCCACCGCCTTCGTCCATCAATTGGTGAACGCGGGGCTGGCCATCCTCATCGAGCTCCAGCCCCTGGGCTCTGAGGCGGTGGGCGCGCTGCTCCAGAGCCTGGAGCTGCCTGGCGCGGAGAAGCTGGTACACGACGTCACGCGACACACCGGCGGCAACCCGCTCTTCATCACCGAGACGCTGAAGTACCTGCTGGAGACGGGCGGCCTGGAGCGTGGCTGGCCCGAGCACGTCCCCGCCTCCGGCCGGGGCCAGCAGCTCATCCAGCAGCGCCTGGAGCGGCTGTCCCCCTCCGCGCTCCTCGTGGCCCGGCTGGCGGCGCTGGCGAAGACGGACTTCACGTTGGAGCTGGCCAGCGAGGTGCTGGAGATGAACCCGCTGGCGCTCGTCACGCACGTGGCGGAGCTGGAGGGCGCGCAGATTCTGAGGGGCGAGCGCTTCACCAACGACTTGCTCTTCGAGGTGGTGCGCCAGGGCGTCCCCGGCGCGCTGGGCACGTTGCTCCACCGCCGGCTCGCCGTGGCGCTGGAGCAGCGCGGCGCCGCGCCCGTGGTCGTGGCCCAGCATTGGATGGACGGCCACGAGCCGCGCCGCGCGGTGCCCTTCCTCGTCACCGCCGCCAACGCGGAGGCCGCTGCGCTGCGCCACCTGGAGGCCGCCCTGCTCTACCACCGCGCCGCCGCGCTGCTGGACGAGACGGGCCACACGGACGAAGCGGCGCTCGTGCGAGGCCGCGTCCGCAACATCCCCACCGCGTAGCGCTTCAGCGAGGCGGCGCCGTCACCTCGCGCGCCACGTCCACGAAGGCGCGGAATGCGGGCGACACCTGCGCGCGGCTGGGGAAATAGAGGAAGAAGCCCTCCACGCGCGCCGCGTAGGGCTCCAACACCATGCGCAGAGCGCCGCGCGCCAGCGCCTCCGCCGCGTGGGGCTCGAACACGTATGCGAGCCCCAGGCCGGCCTCGGCCAGCTCCAGGTGCGCCCGCCAGTGCGCGCTGACGAAGGGCCCGCGCACCGGCACGCGCCAGCTGCGCTGCCCGCGCTCCAGCTCCCACTGGTAGATGGAGCCCGTCGTCTCGGAGCGGATGCAGAGGCAGTCATGCGTCAGCAGGTCCTTGGGCCGCTCGGGAGTGCCCCGCCGTTTGAGGTACGAAGGCGCGCCCACCACGACGAAGCGGAAGCCTCCCGACAGGCGCACCTGCACCATGTCGCGCTCCAAGGCCTCGGACATGCGGATGCCGGCGTCCAGCCCCTCCGCCACCACGTCCACCAGACGGTCCTCCACGCGCAGGTCCACCTCCACGCGCGGGTAGCGCTGAAGGAAGCGCGTCAGGATGGGCGTCACCACCGGGGTGACGGCGACGGTGGGCACGGTGAGGCGCACGGAGCCCGTCACCTCGCCTGGCTGGGCGGTGGCCGTCTTCATCGCCTCGAGCGCCTGCTCCACCGGCGGCCCGGCGGACTCCAGCAGGCGGCGCCCGGCGTCCGTGAGGGCCACGCTCCGCGTCGTGCGGGTGAGCAGCACCACGCCCAGCCGCTTCTCCAACTGGCGGACGGACTGGCTGAGCGCGGACGCGGACACGCCCAGCTCCGTGGCCGCCGCGGCGAAGCTGCGCTTGCGGCCCACCACCAGGAAGGCATTCAGGGCATTGAGCGGCGTGAAGGCCATTGTGAAGATTTCCTAAGCAGCGCGTCCCGATTTCATCTGTTACGCGCGAGGGCATGCAGACGCATATTCCGTTCCGCTGAGCAGAGACAACATCCCAAGCGCCAGGAGAGCACCCCTCATGATTCCCGTTCGCGGCTACGCCGCCCAGGACGCCAGGTCCCCCCTCGCCCCGTTCCAGTTCGAGCGCCGCGAGCCGGGCCCCAGCGACGTGCAGATTGAAATCCTCTACTGCGGCGTCTGCCACTCCGACCTGCACCAGGCGCGCGACGAGTGGGGCGGCTCGCTGTTCCCCATGGTGCCCGGCCACGAAATCATCGGCCGCGTGGTCCGCGTGGGTGACCAGGTGAAGAAGGTCAAGGTCGGCGACATGGCCGGCGTCGGCTGCATGGTCGACTCCTGCCGCACCTGCCCCAGTTGCAAGGAAGGGCTGGAGCAGTACTGCGACGCCGGCAACATCCAGACGTACAACGGCAAGGAGAAGGACGGGCGGACGGTGACCCAGGGCGGCTACAGCGAGGCCATCGTCGTGGACGAGGCCTTCACGCTGAAGATTCCGGAGAACCTGGACCCGGCCGCCGCCGCGCCGCTGCTGTGCGCCGGCATCACCACGTACTCGCCGCTGCGGCACTGGAAGGTGCAGCCGGGTCAGCGCGTGGGCGTGGTGGGCCTGGGCGGACTGGGCCACATGGGCGTGAAGCTGGCCAAGGCCATGGGCGCCCACGTCACCGTCTTCAGCCACACCGACCGCAAGAAGCAGGACGCCGCGCGCCTGGGCGCCGACGCCGTCGTCGTCTCCTCCAACAAGGACGAGATGGCGGCGCAGGCCGGGAAGTTCGACTTCATCCTCGACACCGTCTCCGCCCAGCACGACCTCAACGCCTACCTGCGCCTGCTGCGCCGGGACGGCCACCTCGTCCTGGTCGGCGCCCCGGAGAAGCCGCTCGACGTCCGTCCGTTTTCCCTCATTCCCATGCGGCGGAACTTCTCCGGCTCGATGATTGGGGGTATCCAGGAAACGCAGGAAATGCTAGATTTCTGCGGTAAGCACAACATCGTCTCCGACATCGAGCTGATTTCCATCCAGCAGGTGAACGACGCCTACGAGCGGCTGCTGAAGGGGGACGTGAAGTACCGGTTCGTCATCGACCTCGCGAGTCTGCGGAAGTAACCGCCCGGGAGCCTCGGCTCCCACCTCGCGGGACAACGGCCGATAGGTAACGACGGCCCCTGCTGGAAGTCGCGCCCCGCCCACCCGCGCCGGAGGGCAGGACAGTGCACGCCATTGCACATCGTCCTGCCCCACTGGTCAGGTGCCTGCTCGCCGTTGGGTGCGAATTCTCAAAGCATGACTACGACGATTGCACAGGCCGGCTTCGCGAAGGTGACGTCCCCCTACCCCGAGGAGCAAGAGCTGCTGGACCCAGCGCTCGCCGCTCCCACGCCCTATCAGGCGGCGCAGCTCCGCCAGAAGGCGAGCCATTGGCTCAGTCGCGCACAGAAGGAGCTGCACGACGCCATCTTCGCGCGGGACGGCTCGGAGGCCTCCCTGGACCGCTTTGCCAGCGCCCGCGCGGAGCTCGACTCGGCGGAGACGTGGGCCCTGCGCGTCGCGGAGGCCTTCTCCCAGCGCCGGGATTGACGGGCACGCCACGACCCCGGCGCCACGTGCTGGCGCCGGGTAACGCCAGCGGCGTCACGCCACCCGGGCGGAGCTCTCGGACCGCTCGGCCGGGGCACTCTCCAGCAACGACACCGGCACCGCCGCGGGCGCGGGGGGCCGGCCGTAGGGGAAGTAGTCCTTCAGCTTCAGCATGTGCTTCTCGAAGAGGTTCCAGCTCACCAGCGCCAGCCCCAGCGAGAGCCCCGCGGCCACGACGTAGAACAGCAACTGCATGGGCATGTCCGAGCCCGCCACCGTCTTCAGCGGCGTCTTCAGCACCGTGCGGCGCAGGATGGCGTCCAGCGGCGAGTGGATGAGGTAGATGGCGTAGCTGTACTTGCCGAAGGTGAGCAGCAGCCGCGTCGTGAGGAAGCGGTGCAGGACGTGGCCCTTGGAGACGGCCACCGCCTTGTACACGCACACGGCGTAGATGACGGCGATGGCGGTGTAGCCGCCCGTGCGCTTCACCAGCTCGAAGGTGGGGCCCACCGGCAGCACCACCAGGGCCACCACCACCGGCACCGCGGCCCAGGCCGCCCAGCGCATCCACGGGAAGGCCTTCAGGCCCAGGCCCTCCGGGTGACGCAGCGCCATGGCCAGCAGGCCGCCCATGGCCAGCGAGTCCACGCGGCAGAACGTCACCACGTAGGTGCTTTCGATGCTGGCCCCGTACAGCGTGAGCCCCACGCGCGCCAGGATGGCCAGGGCGATGGTGGCCACGCACAGGCGGATGGCGCCCCGGTATGACACCGCGGCGATGAGGAAGGGCCAGACGATGTAGAACTGCTCTTCGATGGCCAGCGACCACACCACGCCCAGGATGGGGTGCGTGGTGTCCACCCAGAGCTGGTAGAAGTTGGAGAGGTACAGCAGGTACCAGACGGCGCCGTCGGTGGTGATGCGCTCGTCCAGCCCCAGTCGGCCCCCCAGCGACGGCAGCACCAGGAACGACACCGCCAGCGCCAGGTAGTAGAGCGGGAAGATGCGCAGGAAGCGGCGCATGTAGAAGTTGCGGAAGAAGTACGGCTGTCCCTTCGCCTCCCAGAGGATGCCGGTGATGAGGAAGCCGGAGAGGACGAAGAACAAGTCCACGCCCGTCCAACCGGCGCCGGCCAGCCACCACGTCACGCGCCCCGCCACGCTCTGGTCGCTCAGGTGCGTCGTGTGGAAGAAGACCACCAGCAGGACGGCGAGGCCTCGCACACCATCCAGCACGGGCAGGTGACCCTGCAGGCGCGGAGCGTGCGCCGCGGGCGCATCCGCGCGGCCAGAATTCAAGGACATGAAACTTCTCTTACCAACAACGACTGTCATTCAACAAGACCACCACCCGGCGTGCGTGGGATTGCGGTGCGGGGGTGTCCGTCCCGCCACCAGGCAGCCGGGCGCGGGAAAAACGCATGCGCGCGTGAAACTTCCGCGCCGCTCGTGACACCTTGGTGCCGTGGCCCTCCTTTCCGCGGTGAAAATGGTGCTGGCAGGTGCGCCCCCGTCCGACACGGACCGGGAGCGGACGCTGCTGCGCCGCGCGCGCACGGGTGACCCCGCGGCCTTCCGGTGGCTGTTCGAACGGCACGCCGCCGGGGTGTGGCGCTTCCTCAAGGACCTGCTGCGCGACGAGGCCGCGGCGGATGAGGCCACGCAGGAGACCTTCGTCCGCGCCCATGCGCGGCTGGGCGCGCTTCGCGACGAGGACCGGCTGGGCGCGTGGCTGTTGGGCATCGCCCGGCACGTGTACCTGGAGTCGCTGCGACACCGGGGGGTCCACGTGGACATGGACGACGAGGTCCATGGCAGCCAGGTGGAGGCGGTGTTGCCCACGCCCACGCCGGAGGACCTGCTCCTGGACCGGGAACTGGAAGGGCTGCTGGCGGGCGCGCTGGGAGCGCTGCGTGAGGACCGGCGCGCGGCGCTGCTGCTGCGCATCGACCACGGCCTCCCCTACGAGGAGATTTCGGCGGTGATGGGCTGGTCGCTCCAGAAGGTGAAGAACGAAATCCATCGCGCGCGGCTCCAGCTGCGCGAACAGCTGGCCGCGCATGTCGGAGGCAGGCCGTGAGCACTTGTCGCGAAACCGAACTGGACGCGCTGCTGGCCGGCGAGCTCTCCCCCGAGGACTCCGCGCGGGTCCGCGCGCACGCCAACACCTGCCCCGCCTGTCAACACGCGCTGGGCTGGCTGCGGGCGGAGCGTGGGTGGATGACCCAGCGCGCGC
>JBKGHI010000329.1:0-8548 GCA_046520405.1 Myxococcus sp. 1LA | reverse complement strand
ATGCCCCTCAGGTGGTGCGCCAGCTGGTTCGCACGCCGGTTCAGCTCGGCATACGTCAGTCGCTGGCCCTCGTACTCCACAGCCACCGACTCCGGCGTCCGCGACACCTGCTGTTCGAAGAGTTCCGCCAGACTCGCGTCGCGCGGGTACGCAGTGGCCGCCCCGCTCCACTCCTTCACCAGTCGCTGTGCCTCTTCTCGGTCCATCAGCGGCAACTCGCCCAGCCGCGTCTCCGGCTCGGCAACGGCCGCATCCAACAAGGTCCGCAGGTGCTTCAGCAGCCTGCGCACCGTCTCTTCTTCGAACAGATCGGTGTTGTAGTTGGCCGCCACCGCGAGGCCGTCCTTCACGGCCTCGACCACCAACGACAGGTCGAACTTCGACGAACTGCCCTCGGACTCGACGCCGGTAAGCGTCAGCCCTTCCCCGAGCTTCAACTCCGTTGCCGGTGTGTTCTGAAGCGTCAGCGTCACCTGGAACAGGGGGCTCCGGCTCAGGTCGCGTTCGGGTTGCAACTCCTCCACCAGCTTTTCGAACGGAACCTCCTGGTGCGCATACGCATCAAGCGTGGCTTCCCGCACCTGCGCCAGGAGCGACCGGAAGCTCTCTCCTGGCAACACCTTCGCGCGCAGCACCAGCATGTTCGCGAAGAAGCCAATCAGCCCCTCCGTCTCGCCTTGCGTCCGGCCCGCGATGGGCGAGCCCACGCTCACGTCCTCCTGCCCTGCGTACCGCGACAGCACCACCTGGTACGCCGCCAGCAACACCATGAACGGCGTCGCGCCTTCGCGGCGGCCAAGGACCTCCACGTCACGCCAGAGCGACCTGGGCCACACCTCGTGCCGCAGGGCTCCGGCATGCGTCTGGACGGCGGGCCTCGCCTTGTCCGTCGGGAGGTCCAGCGCTGCGGGAGCGCCTTCCAAACGCTGCTTCCAATACGCGAGCTGCTTCTCCAGCACCTCGCCCGTGAGCCACCCGCGCTGCCACACCGCGTAGTCCGGATACTGCACCGCCAATTCCGGCAGCGACGGCGGACGGCCCTGCGCGAAGGCCGCATACAGTGCCGCGACCTCCCGGACGAGGACCCCCATCGACCAGCCATCGGACACGATGTGATGCATCATCAGCACCAACACGTGGTCCTGCGCCCCAAGCCGGAGCAATGAGGCCCGCAGCAACGGCCCCTTCTCCAGGTTGAACGGCCGGAGTGCCTCTGCCTCAGCGTAACTGCGGGCCTCGTGCTCCGCGTCAGGGTGCCCGCTCAAGTCCTTGAGCGACAGCGTCACCCGGCCCTCGGGAGCGATGACCTGCACGGGCGTCCCACTCTCCGCGCGGAACGTTGTCCGCAGGGCTTCATGCCGAAGGACCAGCGCGTCGAAGCTCCGCTCCAGGGCCGCCACATCGAGCGGCCCTGCGAGCTTCACGACCGTCGGCAAGGTGTAGAACGCGCTCCCTGGCGCGAGCTGCTCCAGGAACCACAGCCGCTGCTGCGCGAACGACAGGGGAAGGACACTCTGGCGTCCCTCCCTCGGCTTCAACGGCGGCGCCACGACGCCAACACCAAAGCGAACCCAGTGGTCCACTCGCTCGGCGAGCGCGGCCACCGTCGGTGCCTCGAAGAGGTCCCTCAGAGGGAGTTCGACGCCAAAGGCCGCACGAATGCGCGAGATGGCCTGCGTCGCCAGCAGCGAGTGTCCGCCCAGGTCGAAGAAGCCGCTGTGAGCCCCCACGCGCTCAAGCCCCAGGACCTCGGCGAACAGCCCCGCCAGGATTTCCTCGGTGGCGGTCCGGGGAGCGACAAAGCCCTCGGTGTCCACCGCCTGGAAGTCGGGCGCGGGCAGCGCCTTGCGGTCCACCTTGCCGTTGGGTGTCAGCGGCAGCGCGTCCAGCACCACCAGGGCCTGCGGCACCATGTACTCAGGGAGCGTCTGGCCCAGGAAGTCACGCAGTGACTCGACGTCCAGCGTGTACCCCGGCTTTGGTACGGCGTACCCCACCAGCCGCTTGCCCTCCGCCGCGGCCTCGTGAGCCACCACGACGGACTCGCGCACCGCAGGGTGCCGCTCCAGGGCGGCTTCCACCTCGCCCAGTTCCACGCGGTAGCCGCGGACCTTGAGCTGGTAGTCCATGCGGCCCAGGAACTCCACCCGGCCATCCGCCAGCACACGGGCCCGGTCGCCCGTCCGGTACATCCGTGCGCCCGGTTCGTCCGAGTACGCATCCGGCACGAAGCGCTCCGCCGTCAGGTCTGCGCGGCCCAGGTAGCCACGGCCCACCGTCCTTCCGCCGATGCACAACTCCCCCGGAATTCCCACGGGCACCGGGCGCAGCCGGGCATCCAGCACGTACACGCGCGCGTTCGGAATGGGCCGGCCCAGCGGCACGGAGGAAGACACGCGCCCCTGGGGCCCACGCTCGACCTGGAGCGTGAGCACCCCCACGGTCGTCTCGGAGGGCCCATAGTGGTTGAACACCATCAGGTCCGGCGCCAGGGCGTGCACACGGTCCATCAGCGCCCAATCCGAAACGTCACCGCCCAGGACCAGCCGCTGGCGAGGCAACACCCGCTCCGGCCTCCCGGAGGCCAGCAGCGCTTGCAGGTGCGCGGGGACAATCTTCAAGCAGTCCACGGCCTCGCGTTCGAAGAGCGCCGCCAACGCGGACGGGTCCGACGCGCGTTCACGCGACAAGAGGTGCAGCGCACCGCCTCGGCAGAGCGTGGGGAAGACCGCGGTGTGTCCCAGGTCCGCGGCCAGCGTGGAAACGGATGCGAAGGACGCGCCTTCCGGCAGGGCCAGCCGACCTGACACTCCTTCCACGTAGTTGACGAGCTGCCGGTGCTCGACGGCCACGCCCTTCGGCTTGCCTGTCGAGCCCGAGGTGAAGATGACGTAGGCGAGGTTCTCCGGAGCCACCATCGGCGCCGGGTTGCGGTCACTCCGCTCCGCCAACGCCGGTGCGTCCGAATCCAGGCGGACCACCGCCCCCGCGTCCCAGCGCAGGGAATCCGCCAGCGCGGACTGTGTGACGAGCGCCCGAGCCCCCGCGTCGGCGAGCACACCCCGGAGGCGTTCGGCGGGAGACGTCACGTCCAGCGGCACGTAGGCACCGCCCGCCTTCAGAATGCCCCACAGCCCCACCAGGGCACTGGCCGAGCGGTCCAGGAACAGGCCCACCGGGACATCCGGCCCCACGCCCGAGGCACGCAGGTGGTGCGCCAACTGGTTGGCCTTCCGGTTCAGCTCGCCGTACGTCAGGCGCGAGTCCTCGGCCACGACGGCCAGCGACTCAGGGGTTCGCGCGGCCTGTGCTTCGAAGAGGGCCTGGATGGAGCGTGGGACGAAGTCGGTGCGCGTGTCGTTCCACTCCACGAGCAAGCGGCGTCGCTCCACTTCGCCCAGGAGTGGGAGCTCCGCCAGGCGCGTATCAGGTGCCTGGACCGCGGCCTCCACCAGCACACGCAGATGGCCGATTAGCCGGTCCATCGTCTCGGGCTCGAAGAGGTCGCTGTTGTAGACGGCGCCGACGAGCACCCCTTCTGGCGTTTCGTTCAGCTCCAGCGTCAGGTCGAACTTCGACGTGTGCGACTCCCCGACCATCCCCGATAGCGTCAGGTCCGGAAGGTGCAGTTCCACCGAAGGCGTGTTCTGCAGGACGAACATCACCTGGAACAGCGGGCTGCGGCTCAGGTCACGGGCCGGCTTGAGCTCCTCCACCAGGCGCTCGAAGGGAATGTCCTGGTGCGCGTATGCGCCGAGCGTCCGCTCACGAACCTGCGCCAGCAACTCACGGAACGTGGGGTTCCCGGAGAGGCGCGCCCGCAGGACCAGGGTGTTGACGAAGAAGCCAATCAGCCCCTCCGTCTCCGTCCGGGTGCGGTTGGCGATGGGCGAACCCACGGACACGTCGTCCTGGCCTGAGTAGCGCGACAGCACCGTCTGGAACGCCGCCAGCAACACCATGAACGGCGTGGCGCCTTCGCGATGTGCCAGCGCATTCACCGACGCCCAGAGCGCGTGCGGCCACTGGGCATCCCGGCGACTTCCGCGGAACGTCTGCACCGCGGGGCGTGGCTTGTCCGTGGGCAACTCCAGCGCCTGCGAGGCGCCAAGGAGCTGGTCCTTCCACCAGGTGAGCTGGGCCTCCAGCACCTCGCCCTGGAGCCACTCACGCTGCCAGACCGCATGGTCCGCGTACTGAAGGGGAAGCTCCGGCAAAGGGGATGGCAGCCCCTGCGAATACGCCTCGTACAGGGCCGCGACCTCGCGAACGAGGATGCCCATGGACCAACCGTCGGAGACGATGTGGTGCATCACGACCACCAGCACGTGCTCCTGTGCTGACAGCTTCAACAACGCCGTCCGCAACAACGGGCCACGCGTCAGGTCGAAGGGATGCTCCGCCTCCTGTTCAAGGAGGCGCTGCGCCTCGGAGGTCCGCTCCGAGTCGGCACGCGCGCTCAGGTCGACCACGCGCAGCGGGATGGATGGCTCCGCGGCGATGACCTGGACAGGCGCCCCGTCACGGGAGTTGAACGTCGTGCGCAGCGATTCATGGCGGAGCGTCAGCGTCGTGAAGGCCTGCTCCAGCGCCTCGATGCGCAGCGCGCCCGTCAGCTTCACGGCCACCGGGAGGTTGTAGGACGAACTTGCCGGCTCCAACTGGTCGAGGAACCACAGCCGCTGCTGCGCGAACGACAAGGGCAATGGGCCGTCTCGAGGAACCCGCGTTGGCGCCGGCACCAAAGGAGACGAAGCGCGTGAGGTCTCCGTGTCCAGCCGCTGGGCCAGCCGCTCCACCGTCGGCGCCTCGAAGACGTCCCGAAGCGGCAACTCCGCCTGGAAGGCCTCGCGCACCCGCGACACCAACTGCGTCGCCAGCAGGGAGTGCCCGCCCAGCTCGAAGAACCCATCGTGGATGCCAACGCGCTCCACGCCCAGGACCTGGCTGAACAGTTCGCACAGCAGCGCCTCGGTCGGGGTGCGCGGCGCGACGTGCTCATGCTCGCGGGTCTCGACCTCCGGCGCGGGCAGCGACTGGCGGTCCACCTTTCCGCTGGGAAGCAGCGGCAGCGACTCCAGGCCCACGAACCACGAAGGCACCATGGCCGCGGGGAGACGCTCCGAAAGGAAGGCTCGCAGGGGCGTGGCCTCCACACCGCCCGTCCGCGCCACCACGTAAGCCACCAGCCGCGTCTCTCCCAACGCGTCCTGCCGAGCGACCACCACGGCGTCCTGAACGGATGGTGCTCCGCCAGCACCGCCTCGACCTCGCCCGGCTCAATGCGATGGCCGCGCACCTTGACCTGCGCATCCACGCGGCCCAGGAACTCCAGCGTGCCTCCGGGGCGCCAGCGCACCCGGTCGCCCGTGCGATACAGGCGGGCGCCTCGTGAGCGACCGAAGGCATCCGGAACGAAACGGTCCGCCGTCAGGTCCGGGCGACCTACGTAGCCTCGCGCCAGGCCCTCACCACCAATGAACAGCTCGCCCGCGACTCCCACCGGGACTGGGTGCCCCTGGGCATCCAGCACATACGCCTGCGTGTTCGCGATGGGGCTCCCGATGGGTGCAATCGGCCATTCACCCAGCTCGCCCCCAAGCCAGGCCGTCGCATCGACCGTGGTCTCCGTCGGCCCGTACGCGTTGATGAGCGCCGTCGAAGGCAGCCGCGCCCATGCCTGATGCACGAGCTCCACGGGCAGGGCCTCACCGCCGGACAGCAGCACGCGCAGACCCGCGGCTCGCGCCGCGCGAGGATGTGCCAACAAGACGCGGAGCTGCGACGGCACCAATTGGAGCACGGTCACCTGCTGGCGTTCCAGCGCGCCGAGCAAGACGTCGGTGTCGATCTCAGCCTCGGGCGGAGCGAGCACCAGTCGGGCCCCGGAAGCCAACGTGGCCAGCACCTCCGGCACCGAGGCGTCGAAGCCGAACGAGGCCTTCTGCAACACCCCATCACCGGCGCCCAGCCTCAGCGCCCCGATGAACCACGCGGTGTGCCGCGCCAATGCGCCGTGGGAGACGAGCACGCCCTTGGGACGCCCCGTGGAGCCTGACGTGAAGAGGACGTACGCGGCGTTGTCCGCCGCCACGCCCGAGGTCCAGTCCAGGTCCGGCACTGGCCCCAGCTCAGCCTCGAACAAGACTGCGGCCGCCGAACTCGGAGGAACCACGTCCCGAAGCTCACGCTGCGTGACGATCACCGCGGGCCGTGCATCCTCCAGGATGCGCGTCAGCCGTTCACGGGGAGCGTCCGGCTCCAGCGGCACCCACGCCCCACCGGCCTCCAGGATGGCGAGCAGCCCCACCACGGCTTCGGGCGAGCGGCGCGCGAAGAGCGCCACCCGAACCTCGGCGCCAACGCCGAGCTGTCGCAAGTGCCCGGCCAGACGACGCACGCGTGCCATCAGCTCCGCGTAGGAGAGCTGGCCTCCGTCCCAGGAAAGCGCTACCGCCTCCGGGGCGCGTGCCGCCAGCGCCGCGAGCTGTACGTGGACGGGCGTCTCGCGCGGGAACTCCGTATCGGTGTCGTTCCACGCCACGAGGAGCTGCTGCCGCTCCTCGGCCGACAACAGCGGCAGTTCGGACAGTCGCTGTTCCGGCGCAGCCACGGCCGACTCCAGCAAGGAGACCCAGTGCGCCGCCATGCGCTGGAGGGTCGTGGGCTCGAAGAGGTCCGTGTTGTACTCGAATACGCCAGCGAATCCGTCTGGCAGGTCCTCCAGCGCCAGCGTCAGGAAGAACTTCGCGGCGCCGAGCTCCGAGTCCATCGCGCTCATCGAAAGCCCCGTGGCCAGGGCCTCCGGCGCAGGTGTGTTCTGAAGGGAGAACATCACCTGAAACAGCGGCGAGTGACTGAGGTTGCGCGTCGGCTGAAGCTCTTCGACGAGCTGTTCGAATGGAACGTCCTGGTGCGAATACGCCCCCAGAGCCGTGTCCTTCACCTCGCCGAGCAGCGTGAGGAATGTCTTCTCAGCGGCCGGGCGCGCCCGCAGCGCCAGGGTGTTGACGAAGAAGCCAATCAGCCCCTCCGTCTCCGCTCGATTGCGCCCGGCGACGGGCGTACCGACGATGAGGTCCTCCTGACCGGAGTAACGCGCCAGCAGTGCCTGGAAGCCCGCCAGCAACACCATGAAGGCCGTCGCCCCCTGGCGCTGCGCCAGCGCCTGCACGGCGGAGGACAACGTCCGAGACAGGCGAACCGGCAGATGCGCCCCACGGAAGGTCTGGACAGCCGGCAAGGGCCTGTCGGTGGGCAGCGCGAGGATGTGAGGCGCCCCTTCGAGTTGCTGGCGCCACCAACCGAGCTGCCGCTGGAGCGCGCCGCTCTCCAGCCATGCGCGCTGCCAGGTGGAGAAGTCCGCGTACTGCACCGCCAGTTCAGGAAGCGGTGACGGCCGGCCCTCGCGGAACGCGCCGTAGAGGGCCGCGAGTTCCCGAACGATGACGCCCATGGACCACCCATCCGAGACGATGTGGTGCATGTTCGCCAACAGCACATGCTCCGCGTCGGAGCACTTCAGCAGGCGGGTGCGAAGCAGTGGCCCGTGGGTGAGGTCGAATCCCTGGTGGGACTCTTCACGCAGCAGCCGGTGAACCTCCGCCTCGGCCTCCTGCGCCGGAAGTGCGGACAGGTCCACTACCGGCAAGTCGAATGACGCCTGCGGGGAGATGACCTGCACGGGTGTGCCGCCCTCGGTGCGGAACGTCGTCCGTAGCACCTCGTGACGACGCACCAACTCCCGCAGAGCCAACTCCAGGGCATCGACCTGCAACGCGCCGGAGAGCCGGATGGCCAGCGGGATGTTGTAGACGGGACTCCCCGGCTCCAACTGGTCGAGGAACCACAGCCGCTGCTGTGCGAACGAGAGCGGCGTTGCGCCCTCTCGCGACACACACGTCAACGGCGGCGCTTGGAGTCCCGAGGCCTCCGCCAACCGTTGGGCCAGCTTCTCCACCGTCGGTGATTCGAAGACATCCCGCAGTGGCAACTCCACCTGGAAGGCTTCGCGCACGTGCGAGACCAACTGCGTGGCCAAGAGCGAGTGTCCGCCCAGCTCGAAAAAGTCGCCATCGAGTCCTACGCGCTCGACGTTCAGCACCTCGCTGAAGATGGCGGCGAGCTTTTGCTCCTCAGCCGTCCGTGGCGCCTCGAAGTGCTCGGCATTCTGGCCCTGTGCCTCCGGCGCGGGGAGCGCCTTGCGGTCCACCTTCCCGTTCGGTGTCAGCGGCAGCGCCTCCAGCACCACGTAGGCCGACGGCACCATGTACTCCGGCAGTCGCTGCTTCACGTGGCTTCGCAACGTGCCGGCTTCCAGCTCAGCGCCTTCGCGCGGCGTTACGTACGCCACCAGTCGCTTGCCTTCGCTGCCGTCCTCCCGTGCCACCACCACCGCTTCGTTGACGCCAGTGTGCTGGGCCAGCGCGGCCTCCACCTCGCCGAGTTCAATTCGGTACCCGCGCACCTTTACCTGTGTGTCCGCCCGGCCCAGGAACTCCAACGTCCCGTTCCCCAGCCACCGCACCACGTCTCCGGTCCGGTAGAG
>JBKGHI010000328.1:0-8639 GCA_046520405.1 Myxococcus sp. 1LA | reverse complement strand
CGTTCCCGTAAGCGATCGATTTTACTCGGGCTGATTCCTGATCGGCGCTCTAGCATCTCGAGGAAGTGGTCGAGCGCGTTCTTCACGCCGTGATCGGTCTCGAGGACGTCGTCGAGCACCGCGTTCACGGCGGCCTCGACGCCGAGGTCGTCGGGCAGCCCGCAGCCGCAGTGCTTGGCGAACTCCTCAAAGAGATGCACGCCGAGCAGCATCGCGGTGAGGTTCTCCACGATGCGCACCGGCACCTTGCGTCCGTCGAGCAGCGCCTTGGCGACGCCGCGCGCCACCGCGAGGTCAGCGTCGAAGTTGCGCCCGAGGCAGAACTGGATGTACCTCGGCGCGAAGAGCACGAGGTCTACCGAGCGCAGCTCGCGGTACGCCTGCTTGTGGCCAGTCTGCTCGTCGAGCGTGGTCTTCTCCGGGTTCGCGGTGATGATGCGCTCGAGCAGCGCGGCCTCCGTGGGGCGCGTCTCGCCAGCGACGCAGACCGGCGCCTGCAGGTGGTAGCTGTTCACCTTGAGGTCCGGGCGCCCGCGCTCCTCGGTTTCGCCCCGGTAGAGACGGCGCAGGTAGCGGTGCAGCGTGTTGAGCCGCTGCCGCTGCATGTCGTAGGGCTTGTACTCGTCGATGAAGATCGGCACCGAGCGCGTCGACGTCAGCAGCTTCAGCAGCGCGAACTCGGTCTCCGTCGCGCTGTAGGGCTCGGCGTCGCGGATACCGAACAGCGGCCACATGATGTCGATGCAGAGGCTCGACTTGCCCGAGCCCTGCGTGCCCCAGACGAAGAGCGTCGGGAACGCGCCTACCGCCTTCATGAAGCTCGCCTTCATCGGCGTCGCGAAGAACCAGCCGAGCACCGGGAGGATGACCTCGGGCTTATTAACCTGCGGCAAGCAGCGGAAGACGACGGCGGCGACCTCGAGGAACGTGTCGTCGTCGGTCTTCACGTAGGAGACGCGCTTGTCGAGCGACGCGCCGCTCGGGACATAGATGACCGGCGACGGCTCGAGGAAGCCGTCCTTGCCGATGGCGCAGTCGGGGCCGAGCCAGACGTGGTGCTCGCCCTTCTTGTACTCGCCCAGCATGTTCGAGCCCGGTCGACGAGGGACCGGTCGCCGAGCGAGCACCCGGAGCAGACCCTGGACGTTGTTGTCGCTGCCGGTCCACTGCAGGTCAGCGGACGAGAGCTGGCGAATCAGGTCGCGCTTGCTGTGAAAGGCCGTGAGCGGCAGCCGCAGGCCCGGCACCTTGCCGCCCTTGTCGGTGAGCGCGTCGCCGAGGATGAGCTCGCCGTCCTCGGTGACGACACGCATCGTCGGCTCGATGGTGAACGACGAGATGACCTTGGTCTCGCCGCGCGCGGTTAGGCAGTAATAGCAGGACGCGTCCTCGAAGATCGCGCCCTCCATCTCCTCGTCGCTGCTCTCGGGCTCGGCGCGCTCATCGTCGTCGCGCGCCGGCGCGGTAGCCACGCGGGCGACAGCCTTGCGCAGGTCCTTGGCCTTGAGCCCGAAGCGCTTCTCGACGACGCCGAGGTACTTGCTCTGCACGGATGGATCGCGGTGCGCGATGGCGTCGAGGATGGGCTTCAGGCGGTACTCGAGCTCGCGCGCGGGCGTGTCGCTCGGGACAGCCTCGATGGCCTTCTCGATGTCGAAGACGACGTCGTAGAGCTCGCACCGCGCGGTCGGCTCGCGGTTCACGCGGCAGTAGCCGAGGTTCTGGAGCGAATGGCACGGCGGGGCGATCGAGCCGTCCTCGCGAGCGGTCGCGAGCACCTTCTCGTGCGCCTTCTTGATGTACGCGACACCGTCGCGGCCGCGCAGCTTGCCCAGGCCTCGCCGGTCGTACTCGAGGACCAGCTCGGTGATCTCGTCGAGGCCCAGCCCCTTGTGCGCGAAGAAGCGCACCATGTTGAAAATGGCGACGCTCCGGTCCTCGGCGCCCTGCTCCCAGAGGCGCTGGACCGGACCGCACATCTCGACCGGGTGCTCCCAGTCGTACTCGCCCTCCGGCGTGCGCTTTGCCTTCGCGGAGCCCGGTGCCGGCGCGTTCCCAAACACCGGGAGCGTCAGGCGGACTGCGGCGACCGGCAGCTCGGGCGCGGGGTCGACGTCGAGGCGGGCGAGGAGGGCGGCGTCTGCGACGCGCTCGAAACCGGAGAGGCCTGCGCTGACGCGGTGGGGACGGTCGCCCAGGCCATCGCCCTTGTGACTCACGGTGCCGATGACCTTGATGATGCGGGCGACGTCGTGGATGGAGTCGACGTGGACGGTGTCGCTCTGCACTCGCTCGCGGACCTTCGCCTCGAACGCCTTGAGCCCCGCCTGGAGCCGCTCTCGGCGGTCGCCCTCGAGTGAGGTCGGCGGCAGCGCGAACCAGAGCTGGGCGCCGTTGCCGCTCATCATGAGGCGCGGGCGCACGAGCCCCTCGGCCTCGCACCACGCCGAGGACTCCTCGGCCGCAGCCATCGTCAGCGCCAGCTCGGCGTCGGTGCTGGCGGTGTCCTTCGGGCGCACCGGATCGAGGTCGATGACCGTCGCGGTGATGACCTCGATGTCCTTGCGGCCGGCGCCGGTCTTGAGCGGGCGCACGACGTTCGGCGCAGTGTCGAAGAGGCGCCTCGGGCGAGGCTGGATGCCGACGTAAACGTTCCCGGCCGCGTTGCTGCGCACGCACTCGCGGACGAAGGCCTCCTCATCGTCGAAGAAGCCGATGCCGATGATCCCGCCCGCAGGCCGGATGACGCGCACCTCGGAGACGCCGTGCGCGCCGTGGGCGAGCCAGCGCCACGTCGATCGGATGCTGCCCTCGTCGGGAGCGAGCGCGCTCATGCGGCTCCCTTGCGCGTGCCGAGCTTCGAAGCCGGCACGCCCAGGACCTCGGCGTAGAGCTTCCGCCGTTCGAGGTGGTGGCGACGCAGCAGCGGCACCTTGCGGTCGACGAAGTCGAAGAGCGCGGCGTCCGTCTTGTCAGCGTGCGGCCGCATGAGGCGGCCGAGGCGCTGCACGGTGCGCCCGCGTGCCCGGCCCGGGTACGCGAGGAACACCCGCGAGAGGCGCGGCAGGTCGAGCCCCTCGTCAGCGAGGCTCGTAGCGACGATGACGGGGAGCTTCCCGGCGCGGGCCTCATCGAGCACCTCCTTACGGACCGCGCGCTTCACCTCGCCGGTGAGGACGGCAGCCGCGACGCCCTCGGCGGCGATGGCGTCGGCGAGCGCGTGGCAGTGGTCGATGCGACCGGAAAGCACGAGGCAGATGTGGCCAGCGCGGGCCTCCTCGACGACCGTCCTCACAATGAGCGCGTTGCGCGCCCCGTCGCTCGCGACGGCGGCGAGCATCGGCGCGTAGTCCTCCGCGGCCGTGTAGAGGTACGTGAAGTCCGTTTCAATGTTGTGGATCTCTGACACGGTGAGGACGCCCGCCGCGACGAGCTCGTCGTGGGTGACCGTGACGAGCGGCCCGCCAAGGAACAGCTCGAGGAGCGCGGTGAGGCCGTCCTCGCGCTCCGGCGTCGCGGTGAGCCCGAGCCGGTAGCGCGCCGGGCAGCGGTCGACGACAGAGTGAAACGTGCTCGCAGCGACGTGGTGGGCCTCGTCGAGGATGAGCAGGCCGAAGCCCGAGAGGAAGGCGTCGAGCTTCGCCGGATCCCAGCGCACGAGTGCCTGGATGACCGCCACGGTCACGGGCGCGGGGCGCTCCTCGCCGTCGCCGATGAGGCCCGCGTCGAGGCCGAGCTTGTCCTTCAGCTCCCCGAGCCACTGCTCGGCGAGATCGAGGGCATGCACGAGGATGAGCGTCGGGGTTCGCAGGCGCGCGATCGCGCCCATGCCAACGCGTGTCTTGCCGCCGCCGCACGGGATGACGACTGTCCCCTGCGTGACCTTGGCGAGCTTGTCGACGGCGCTCGACTGGTAGTCGCGCAGCGGGAGGTCTCGCGCCAGTTCGAGCTCTGCCTCGGGCAGCACGCGCGCGTCGTCGCAGGCGACGATGAGCCCGTCCTGCGCGGCCGCGCGTCGGAGCACATGGATGGCGCCGCGCGGGAGGCGCAGCTCGCCAGCTCGCTGCTCCACGAAGCACACCGTCTCGAGCTCGGCGCCTGGGTTGAGGCCGAGTCGCAGGCGATCGAGGTAGGCGGGGTTCGGGAAGGACAGCATCCGGCAAAGGCGCTCGACGACCTTCGGCGGCACCTCTCGGACGTCCAGCGTCAGCGCCGTATCAACTCGCGCGCGCATAGGCGGCCTCCTCGAGGAAGCGGGAGATGTTCTCGACGCGTCGGGTCGTGAGCATCGGCGGCAGGCTCTTGAGGAACTTCCGGCCGTAGCCCTTCTCAGCGATGCGCTTGTCGAGGATGACGGCGACACCGACGTCCGTCTTGCAGCGGATGAGGCGACCGACGCCCTGGCGCAGAGCGATGATGGCGAGCGGCACGAGGTAGTTGTCGAAGGCGCGCGGGTCGCGCTCGCAGATTGCGTCGATGACCGGGTCGTCGGGCGGCGGGAACGGCAGCTTGTCGATGACGAGCCCCGTGAGCGCCTCGCCCGCGACGTCGATGCCGGTCCAGAAGCTCTCGGTGCCGAGCAGGATTGAGCCCGTGTCCTCCTTGAAGAGGCGCGTGAGCTCGGCGCGCGGGAGGTCGCCCTGGCGCAGCACGCGGTGGCGGCCTCCGTCGATGCGCTCGTGGACGGCGTTGAGGTTCCGGTACGACGTGAAGAGGCCGAGCGTGCGCCCGTCGCAGGCGTCGACCACCTGCTGGAAGACGCGCGCGGCCGCGTCGACGAAGTCGGCATCGCGCGGGTCCGGTAGCCTCTCCGGCACGACAAGCAGCGCCTGCGACTGGAAGTCGAACGGCGTCTCGGCGATGACCTCGAGCGCGCCTTCGGGCACGCCGACCTCGCGCCGAACGAAGTCGAAGGTGCCGGAGGTGGTGAGCGTCGCCGACACCAGCGACACCGAGGGGCAGCGCGCAAACAGCTCCTCGCGGAGCAGCGCGCTCACATCGATGGGCTTGCTGCGGAGCTTCGCGCGCCCCTTGTTGTCGACGTCGAGCCAGTAGACCTTGCCGGCGTCGGTCTGGAGGAGTCCCTCGGTGAGCCGCGCGCTCGCGACCGCGGCGTTCTTCGCCACGTTGCGGGCGATGGCGCGCTCCTTCCGGTCCGCGAGCTCGTCCTCGGCGCGCGCCGTGGCGAGCGCCACGAGCTTGCCGAGGGCGCGCTGGACGCCCGCGTCCGAGGCAAAGCCAGGCGCCTTGAGCCGCTTCTTGTACCGGGACGAGCGGGCATAGTCGGCGAGAGTCGTGAAGAGCCGCTGCGCCTCCTGGCGAAGCTCCCCGGCGAGCTGCTTGTCCCCGAGGTCGGCGGCGGCCGACGCGAGCCGCCCGAGCGTGTGCTCGGAGAGGGTGAAGCCGAAGAACTCGCGGGCGATCTCCGCGGCCTCGTGCGCCTCGTCGAGCACGAGCAGGTCGAAGGCGGGCAGCACGAGGTCCTGGCCCGTCGCTTCACGCACGGCGAGGTGCGCGAACAGCATGTGGTAGTTCGTGACGACGATGTCCGCGCCCTGCGCGATGCCCTTCGCGCGCTCGGCGAAGCAGTCGTCGCGGAACGGGCAGCCGTCGCCCTTGCACTCCTCAGAGCCGACCGAGAAGCGCGACCAGACTTGCGCCTGCGGGATGAAGGCCAGCTCCGAGACGTCGCCCGTCTTCGTCGCCTCGGCCCAGGCGAGCACGCCGTCGACCTGCCGCTGCTGTTCGTCGTAGTAGAGGCCGCGCAGCTCGCCGCGCGCCTCGCTCTCTGCCATGCGGTCGAGGCAGAGATAGTTGTTGCGGCCCTTCAGCAGCGCAAAGGTGAACGGCCAGGGCAGCACGCTCGCGAGCATCGGCAGGTCCTTGCGGACGAGCTGCTCCTGCAGCGCGATGTTCGCCGTCGCGATGACGACGCGCTTCTTGTCGTGGTGCGCGTGCCAGACGGCCGGCACCGAGTACGCGACGCTCTTGCCGGTGCCGCAGGGACCTTCGCCGAGGGCATGGCGCCCGCCGCGCATGGCCTCATCGACCATGCGGGCGAGCGCCACCTGGCCCTCGCGCATCTCGTAGCCGGGGAACCGCGAGGCGAAGAGCCCGCCGCCCCCGAAGACCTCGGAGAGGTAATCCTTCATCGGTGGCTCCTCGCGGCTCGCTCAGGCGAAGGGGTCGACCTCGGTCTCGTCGGCGGCGGGCGCGGCGGACTCCGTCTGGAGCTGCTCGAGGAACGCGCGCGCCTTCTCCACCTGCGAGGTCGGCAGCTCCTTGATGCGCTGGATGCCGAACTTCTGGAGGAAGCGATCGGTGGCCTCGCGCGGGAGCGCCTTGAGCGCGGTGACGATGCCCTGCGCGACGTTCGGCGAGATGGTCCCGTCGCCCTTGGCGTCGGCCTTCTTGTCGAAGCTGTCGAGCGAGCTGCCCTTGTCGTCGTCCTCGCCGGAGTAGAGCTTGGCGAGGTCGTGCTGCGGCAGCGCCTGGAAGGCCTTCTGCTGCTCGGCCGAGAGCTGGTGCTCGGGCAGGATGCTGTACGTCGTCTTCGGGTCCTTCGCGGCGCCGTGGCGTTGGATCTCGAACGCCCACTTGTCGAGCCCGTACTTCTCGCGGACGCGGACGAGGTCCTTGAAGAACATCACGCCCTGCTCGAGGACCTTCACCTCCTTCGAGTCGAAGAGCGCGACGTTGAGCGCGACGCGCAACGAGGGCTTGAGGCCCTGCGCCTTCAGCTTGTCGTCGAACTCGACGTACTTGCCGTCGACGAAGCAGACCTCGCGGGGGTGCGGCTCACCCAGGAAGACGACGACCGCCTTGTCGCCGTCGCCTGCGAGCTTGAGCCAGAGGCTCCCGCCCTGGTCGTGCTTCTTCGCCAGCTCTTCGGTCTGCTGCCACATGCTCGGTGCCATTGGTCACTGCTCCTTCTTCGGGTTGGGGTTGCCGCTGCTCGTCGTCCGCTCGCGCCGGTACACGGCGAAGAGCGGGGTTCCGTCGGAGGCCTCGCCGGCCTCCTCGAGGTGGAAGTCCACGCCGGGGTCGACGACCTGCTCGATCTCCCAGCGGCGGAAGAGGCCCGGCAGACGCACGAAGTCGTCGTCGGTCGGGCTGGGGATGGGCTTCGCGTGGTTCATGTCGGCGGGCTCCTCCGGGTGGTTCAGCGGTTTCGTGGGGGGCAAACGCGGGCCTCGCGACCGGAGTGGGACATCGATTTCGCGAGGTGCTCGCGGAGGCGACCCAGCGCGCGCTGGAAGCGCTTGCGGGCCGCGTCGTGCGAGAGCCCGAGGCGCTCGCCGGCCTCGCGCTGCGTCTCGTCCAGCACGAGCACCGCGAGCAGCAGCTCGGCGTCCTCGCGGACGATCGGCTGAAGCCAGGCGCGAAGGACCGCGAGGTCCTCGTCGAACGAGAGGCTGGGGACGACGTTGCCCGACGCCGCCCACCGCTGGAGCGACGCCTTGTCGAACCAGCTCGCGCTGAAGGTGTCACCCTCGAGATCGCGCAGCGGCTCGTTCGGCTCGCCGTTAAGTTCGTGCGCGTCGTCGGCCCACGCGCGCTTGCGATGATCCATCACGTCGCGCTCGGTGCTGCGCACCAGCGTCGCTGCCACCCGGTGAACGGCATCGAGGTCGAGGCGCTCGACCAGCTCGGTGAACGCGCTGGCCAGGTCGGCGACGAGCTCGTCGGGCTCGCCGGAGAAGTGCCGGAGCCGGCGCCGGTAGATGGCGTCGAGCCCCGGCCAGAGCCCGAGCCAGAGGAGCGCGCTCGCGAGCTCGTGGTGCTCGCGCCGCTGCACCAGCGTGACGAGGGTGCCGAGGATGCGGTCCTTCTCGTCAAGGTCCCCGAGCTTGCTCGTGAGGTGCGCGACGAGCTTCTTGGGCTCGTCGAACCCCGCGAGCGCGGGGTGTTGCTCCTTCGCCTTTTGAAACGCCTGGTCTGCCTGAAGAGTACGAAGGGAACGATCGAGGCCCGCGTGCAGAGCCTCCCAGCTTGCGCGCATGACGCGCCGCCTTTCCGGCGGGCGTCAGGCGCTCCTTGGTGCCGTGGTTAGGGCGTCATGCGCTCGGTTGACTGAAGGTGCGGGAGGAGGCCGCGAGCTACGCGGCGGTCGCCCTCGGGAGCGTGGACGCGGGCGTCGGCGTGGTCGGCCTGCGCGACGCGAGCACGTTCAACGTGCGGCAGCGGTCTCGGTAGCAGGTGACCGACACGGTGCTGTCGCCGGTGACGACGATCTGCATGTCGCCGCGACGGATGGTGAGGCCGTCACGATCGAGCTTCGCCAGCAGGGCTCCGCAGACCTTGCAGCGGCAATCGGTGGTGGACGTGGTACGCATGGCTGGTCTCCTCGCGACCCACCGGTCATCGGCGGGTACGGGAGCAGCCTCGGTGGCGAGCCCATGGAGGGATCGAGGGTGGGAATGCGCCCCGACTCCGGGATGGGTTCCCCCCATCCCCCCTGGCGCGGCTCCTTGGCCCGGTCGGGATGGGCGCCGCCGGGACGGCGTTCGCGACGCTGGACGCGTCCCGGGGCAGTCTGTGATCCTACATCGTCACCACCGCCTGAGGCCCCGGATGGAAGCGCGTCCTAGAGCGCCGATCAGGAATCAGCCCGAGTAAAATCGATCGCTTACGGGAAC
>JBKGHI010000327.1:0-8645 GCA_046520405.1 Myxococcus sp. 1LA | reverse complement strand
GCCCGGCGCTGTGGCTCGCGCGACAGGCCGCGTCCACGGCGTGGGCCTGGCCCCGGACCCGGTTAGTGTCTCGGGGTGTGTGGGACTTCCTCTTCTCCGGATGGTCGTTGCCGCTCCGCCACCGGCTGGTGGGCCCCCTGGAGGTGCGGCTCCTGACGGCGGGTGACCTGGACGCGCTCCTGGCCTTCGCCAGTGAGCGGCTGGTGGTGTCGCCCGGCTTCCTGCGCCGTCAGCTCCGCGAGCGGTGGGGCCTTCCGGACGCGGGACGCCACGGCGCGGCGGCGGGGGCCTTCGACGCCGAGGGGCGGATGCATGGCTTCGCCTGGGTGGACTCGTACCGGCAGGAAGGCTTGCAGTTGGAGGGTGTCTGGGTGCGCTCCCTGGTGGTGTCGCCGCGCGTGCGGCGCATGGGCGTGGCCACCGGGCTCCTGACGTGCCTGATGGACGAGGCCCGGCGGCAGGGCGAGTCGCGCGTCTTCGCGGATGTGGACGACGACAACCTGGCGTCGCTGCGGACCTTCGAGCACCTGGGGTTCCTGCGCTCGGACGACCGGCTGACCCAGGAGGCGAACGAGGCCTGGGACGCCACGGGGCGCTCCAAGCGACTGGTCGTCGTGGAGCGCGCCCTGTAGGTGCGGCGCCGGAGGTTGCGCGGCCGCCCGGGCTGCGTCAAAAAGCCCGCGGCCGAGGCCGCCGTGACGTCACTGGCGCGCCTGGCGTCATCCCCTTCGGTGGAACAGGAACATGAGCACCTCGACGTCCGACATGCTGGGGGGCGCGGCGGAGCCTCCGTCGCGCGCGCAGCGGCTTCGCGCGGATGGGGCGCTGGCGCTCATCACCTCGTTCTGGGGCATCACCTTCGTGGTGGTGAAGGACGCGCTCGGGCATGGCGATCCGTTCAGCTTCCTCACGCTGCGCTTCATCGTGGGCGCGGTGGTGCTGAGTGTCCTGGCGGGCCGGCAGGTGCTGTCCCCGCGCAACCTGCGCAGCGGCACGATGCTGGGCACCTTCCTCTTCCTGGGCTTCTCGTTGCAGACGGTGGGGCTCACCACCACCACGCCCTCGCGCTCGGCGTTCATCACCGGGCTGTGCGTGCTGCTGGTGCCGCTGCTGTCGATGGTGCTCTACCGGAAGGCGCCGAAGTTCACCTCGCTCCTGGGCGTGGGCATGGCGGCGGTGGGGCTCTACTTCTTCACGCAGCCGGACTCGGGGCTGGAGAGCGGCGGCCTGACGTCGGGAGACGTGCTGTCGCTGGGCTGCGCGGTGGCCTACGCGTGCCACATCCTGATGACGGAGCGGCACGCTCCCAAACAGGGGGTGATGGGGCTGGTTGCGGTGCAGCTCTGGACGGTGGCGCTGTTGTCCGCCCTGTGCCTGCCCTTCGTGGAGCGGCGCGTGGCGTGGCATCCGTCCTTCGTCGGCGCGGTGCTCGTCTGCGGCGTGTTCGCCAGCGCGGTGGCCATCAGCGTCCAGACCTGGGGGCAGGCGCGCACCACGGCGGTGCGCGCGGCGCTCATCTACTCGTTGGAGTCGGTGTTCGCCGCGCTGTACTCGGTGCTGCTGGGCTACGAGGTGCTGGGGCCTCGCGAGTGGTTCGGCGGCGCGCTCATCCTGTCGGGCGTGCTGATGTCGGAGGTGGGCGCGGCGGCCTGGGACTGGTGGCGCGCGCGGGCGCCGGCTCGGTAGCGGCCCTGGCGTGAGGCCGCGCAGGGCCTGTCCTCCAGCCGGGCGGGCAGGGCGGTGAAGTGAAGTCGGCCACCGGCGCGGGGACGCGCTATACCCGGGGCCCTTCCCATGAGTGTGGAGCTGCGGCGAAACGGGATGCACCTGACGGGCACCCCCCTGTCCCTGGACGCGAAGCGCAAGTCGCCGCTGTGCTTCGTGAGTCACGGGCATTCGGACCACATCGCCCGGCACGAGAGCACCATCGCCACGGCGGCGACGCTGCGCTTCATGGAGCATCGTCTGGGGCCGGTGCGTGAGCCTCGCGAGGTGCCTTTCCGGCGGCCCTTCGAGCTGGGGCCGCTGGTGCTGGAGCTGCTACCCGCGGGGCACATCCTGGGCAGCGCGCAGCTACGGGTGACGCGGCCGGATGGGCGCCGCATCGTCTACACCGGGGACCTCAACGTGGCGCCGTCGCTCACCGCCGAGGCGACGGAGGTGGCGGAGTGCGACACGCTCGTCATCGAATCCACCTTCGGTCATCCCCGCTACCGCTTTCCTCCGCGTCCGGAGGTGCTGGGGCAGGTGGAGGCGTGGCTGCGGATGCAGCTTGAGCGCGGCGCGGTGCCGGTGCTGCTGGGCTATCCGTTGGGCAAGAGCCAGGAAGCGATGAAGCACCTGGCGGGACGTGGCTTCCCGTTGGTGGCGCATTCCTCCATTTATGAAGTGGCGCAGCTCTACGCGGAGCTGGGCGTGCCGATTGAGAACCTGCGTTGCTACGACGGGAAGGTGGAGCCGGGCGAGGTGCTCTTCTTCCCGCCGCACCACGCGCGGGGCGGGGCGCTGGCGCCGCTGTGGCCTCGGGCGACGGCGGTGCTGACGGGCTGGGCGGTGGACCGGGCGCGGTGCGGCGCTACGGCGCGGACGTGGCCTTCCCGCTGTCGGACCACGCGGACTTCCCGGGGCTGGTGTCCTACGCGAAGTCCACGGGCGCTCGGGAGGTGCTGACATGCCACGGCTTCGCGGAGGAGCTGGCGCAGGCGCTGCGCGACGCGGGGATGGACGCGCGCCCGCTGGGCGGGAAGCCGCAGCAGCTCGGGTTGTTCTGACGGGCGGCGGAAGGCCGGATTCGGTAGAAGGGCAGCGATGGCCCGCAAGACGCCGCAGTTGGAGGGACGCATCGCGCGCGTCCTCGTGTGCACCGAGCGCAAGAGCTTCGTCACGAAGGAGCTGCCCGAGGCGCGGGTGTCCTTCGAGGGCTTGGAGGGCGACCGTCACGCGGGCCTGACGCGAGCGGCGGACGTGCGCACGCCGTGGTTCCCCAAGGGCACGCCCATCCGCAACACGCGGCAGTTCTCACTGGTGTCGACGGAGGAGCTGGCCGAGGTCGCACAGGCTCTGGGCATCCCCCGGGTGCTGGCGCCCTGGCTGGGGGCGAATCTGGAAGTAGCGGGCGTGCCGAGGCTGACGCACCTGCCACCGGGCACGCGGCTGTTCTTCCCGGAGGACACGGTGCTGGTGGTCGAAGGGGAGAACGAGCCCTGTATTGGCCCCGGGCGCGTCATCGAGGCGCATCACCCGGACATGCAGAAGCTGGCGAGCCGCTTCGTGAAGGCCGCGTGGCAGCGCCGGGGCCTGGTGGCCTGGGTGGAGCGCCCCGGCGTCATCCGCGCGGGAGACACCGTGAAGGTGGTGCTGCCCCGGCCAGTGACGTACGTGCTGCCCTCGCGCGACGCGTAGCAGCGCGAGCCCCTGCGCCAGAAACACCACGGGGCCGCCAGGTCCGGGAGCGTATCCCGGACCCCGCGGCCCCGCGGGCATCGACCTGCACCGGGCGGCTACTCCTCCGGTGATTGGACGATGAGCTTCTCCTTGCCACACACGTCACAGCGCAGGTGGACGAAGAGGTCGCCTTCGCTCTCCTCGGGAACGTCACCCTCGGGAACGCCCAGCTCTTCCTTCGCCAGCGCCGCCACCTTGGCGGGAATCTCCTCCGCCTTCAGCGACTGGACGTACGTCATCTCCCGGTCGTGGCACTCGCGCGTCTCGGGGCCAGTGAGCCACGACGGCTCCATGCCCTCCGGCAGCCGGCTCACCAGCTCCAGGTTGGTGACGGACTCGGCCAGGTAGGCCAGCCGCCGCAGCCGCGCCTCATCCGGCAGCGCCGCGAAGACCTGGAAGCCCTCCAGCAGGGCATCGCGGTCATCTCCCGTGGCCAGCTGCGCCAGCTCCATCGACGCGTCGCTCGACTCCAGCGCCTCATCCCAGTTGTTCTCCGGGTTGAAGCCCGCCTCCAGCAGCGACGTGTAGAGCTGCGTGGCCGCCAGCCGGCGCCGCGCCTCCTGCAGGTGCTCCACGACTTCGTGCGTCAAGCGCAGCTCCAGGAGCGCGCCCGTGGTGCGGGGGTCGATGGAGCCCGTCAGGTCATCCACCTCCACCTCTTCGCGCAGCGCACCCTTCAGCACCTGGGCCGCGGAGAAGCGGAACAGGGGCAGCACGCCCACCTCGCGCAGGTACATGGCCGCCACCGGGGCGTCCTTGGCACCCATGCGCAGCGCCTTCTGCGCGCGGTCCACCACCGCCGGGTCAGCCGCGGGCTTCTTGTTCTCCAGCCGCGTCTTCACCGCCTCGCGGTAGAGCGTCTCCAGCGAGCTGCCCGGAGGCAGCCGCTGCGGCAGGAGCGGGCGCAGGCCCGGCACGTCCAGCACCCACAGCGGGGGCACGCCCATCCGCTTCAGCGCCCGGAAGAAGAGCGAGCCGGGCGGGTCCTGAGGCCGGAAGGGCGGCAGCTCGTCGCTGACGGGCTCGCCCTGGAGCGCCGCGGCGGCCTGCACGCCCAGCGCTTTCTCGCGCTGCTCACGGGTGAAGGCGGTGATGCCCTGGGCGGGCGGAGGCGGAGGCGGCGGGGCCTCTTCGCCATCCAGACCGACGACGCGGTCCATGTCCACGTCGTCCATCTCGATGTCGTCGAGCCCCTTGGCGCCCGTGAAGTCGCACCGCAGCAACTTCAGCTTTTCGAACGTCGCGCCTTCCAGGTTCGCACCCCGGAAGTCGCAGTCCTGGAGCCGGCCGCCGTGGAAGTAGGCATTGGAAAGGTCCGCGTCCCGGAAGTTGACCTTGGACAGGTCGCACCGGTCCCATTCCGAGCCGATGAGGCCCAGTCCGGACAGGTCCGTGTTGGCGGAGAACAGTTGAGTAAAGGTGGCGCCGGTATGGTCGGTGGCGACCTGGCCGGACTTGCGCATCCGGTTCCATTCCGCCGAGCCACTCTGGAGAAGCTTCTCGATACTGGGGGCTTTCGCCATGGACCCGGGATTATTCGTATGGTCTGGTCCATGCGCCAGCACAAATGATCGAGTACCGAATCGAAGCCGACACCGCCGGGATGCGGCTGGACAAGCACCTGCGCAAACGGCTCCCCAATGTTCCGGTGAGCCACCTCTTCAAGATGATTCGCACCAAGAAAGTGCGAGTGAACGGGAAGCGTGCGCAACCCGAGCAGTTGCTGTCCGAAGGAGACGTGCTCACCATCCGCGGCGACGAGCAGCAGCTCGTGGGGGCGGAACGTCCGAAAGTGGACCCCCCTCCACCGCCGGTGGACCCCAGCCGGTTGGTCATCCTTCGAGAGGACGACTGGCTCATGGCCGTGGACAAGCCCAGTGGAATGGCCGTCCATACGGGTAGCGGCATCACCGGCGGAACGCTGGTGGACTATGTGCGCGCCTACCTGGGGCCCAAGGCCGTCCGCAACGACTTCGCGGCCTCGCCCGCACATCGGCTGGACCGGGAGACCTCCGGCGTCATCCTGGTGGCCAAGCGGCGCCCGGCCATGGTGCATTTCACCGAGGTCTTCACCCACGGCCTGTCCCGCAAGCGCTACCTCACCCTGGTGAAGGGGAAGATGCCCAAGGACTCCGGCGTCATCGACCTGCCCCTGTCAGAGCACCAACAGACGGCCGAGTCCAAGGCCCGTCGTGGGGTGAACATGCAGGCGGCCGTCACCCGGTGGAAGGTCGTCAAGCAGTCGGGCGAGGCGGCGCTCCTGTCCTGCTCCATCGAGACGGGGCGCACGCATCAGATAAGAAGGCATCTGGCCGCCATCGGACATCCGGTGGCCGGGGACAAGAAGTACGGAGACTTCGCCTTCAACCGCGACGTGCGGGCGCGCTGGGGGCTCAAAAGGTTGTTCCTGCACGCCGAGCGCATCGAATTCCCGCATCCCGAAGGCGGCGCGAAGGTGGCCGTGGAAGCCCCCCTCGCCGTCGAGCTCCGAGATGTGCTCAAGCGGGCCGCACTGGTGCCCTGACGTGACGCCCGCGAGGCCGAAAAGAAACGCGTATGTCCGACCCTAAATCCGCTGACCGCAGCCGCTCGAAGCTGGTGCTCGAGGGCGTCCCCCAGAAGCGCTGGTGGAAGTTCCTCCTGAAGACCGCGGGATGGCTGGCGCTGACGGGGGCCACGGCCGCCGTGATTGCCGTGACGACCGTGTACTACGTGTACGCGGATGGACTGCCGGCCATCCCCAAGGTGGATGAGTACTGGCCGCCCATCGTCACGGAGGTCTACACGGACGACGCGGTGCTCGCGGGCGAGTTCTACGAGGAGCGCCGCAAGGTGGTCCCCTACGAGCGGATTCCGAAGCGCCTCGTCCAGGCCTTCATCGCCTCGGAGGACTCCAGCTTCTTCGACCACTTCGGCGTCGACGTGCTCGGTACCGCGCGCGCCGGCTTCAAGACGGTGGGTTCGAAGCTGGGCCTGCGCTCGGGCGGCATCCAGGGTGGCTCCACGCTGACGCAGCAGACCGCGAAGGCGGTGCTCATCTCCGCGGAGGGCTACAAGTCCGCCACCGCGAAGACCATCACCCGCAAGATTCGCGAGGCCATCCTCGCGCTGCGGCTGGAGCAGTCGCTGACGAAGGAGGAGATTCTCTACCTCTACCTCAACAACGTCTTCCTCGGGCACCACAGCTACGGCGTGCAGAGCGCGGCGGAGAACTACTACCGCAAGGACGTGCGCGACCTGACGCTGGGCGAGATGACGCTCATCGCGGGGCTGCCGCAGGCGCCCAGCCGCTACTCGCCCTTCCTGCGCCCGGATGCGGCCCGCAAGCGCCGCTCCTACGTGCTGCGCCGCATGCTGGTGGAGGGCATGATTTCGCAGGAGGAGCACGACACCGCCAACGCCGAAGAGGTGAAGGTGTACCCGGTGGAGGACGTGTTCCACGAGTTCGCGCCGTACTTCGTGGAGCAGGTGCGCAAGGACGTGGTGGACCGGTACGGCAACCCCGTGCTGCTCAAGGCCGGCCTCAAGATCTTCACCACCATGGACAGCGAGCGCCAGCGTGCCGCGCAGGACGCGGTGCTCAACGGCCTCTTGTCGGTGGACAAGCGCCAGGGCTGGCGCGGTCCGGTGGAGCAGCTCGCGTCGAAGGGGGCCATCCGCGCCTTCCTCGACCGCGCGAAGCGGGTCATGGGCTCGCAGGAGCTGGTGGAGAACCGCCTCTACGTCGCCGTCGTCACGGCGGTTGATTCGGACGGCAAGGGCGCGGACGTGCAGGTGGGCGGGCACACCGGACGGCTGCCGCTCTTGGGCATGCGCTGGGCGCGCAAGGTGAACCCGGAGGGCTACTACCCGGCGATGATGCTCACCTCGGTGAAGAAGGCCATCGCCGAGGGCGACATCATCGTGGTGCGCCACGTGACGAAGAAGGACCTGACGGACGACAAGGAGCAGTGGGACAAGAAGCTCGCGGACGAAATCCCCAGCGAGGGCGTGAAGCTCTTCCGCCTGGAGCAGACGCCCGAGGCGCAGAGCGCGCTCGTCTCCATCGACCCGCACCGTCAGTACCTCACCGCGATGGTGGGCGGTTACGACTTCGACGACAACGAGTTCAACCGCGCCTTCCAGGCGTGCCGTCAGCCGGGCAGCTCCTTCAAGCCCTTCGTGTACTCGGCGGCGCTGGAGCAGCTCAACTGGACGGAGGCCACCGTCCTCGTGGACTCGCCGATTGTGGAGCACGACCCGGACACCAAGGTGTCGTGGAAGCCGGCCAACTACAGCGACAAGTTCGAGGGCGAGGTGCTCTTGCGCACGTCGCTGGTCAACTCGCTGAACGTGCCCGCGGTGAAGACCTTCGGCGCGGTGGGCGTGCACAACATGTCCGCGTGGAGCCAGAAGCTGGGCATCACCACGCCCATGAACATGGACTTCTCCGCGGCGCTGGGCTCCTCGTGCGTGTACCCGGTGGACCTGGCCAACGCCTACGCCACCTTCAACCGCTACGGCCGCAAGAAGCCCACGCACTTCATCCGCAAGATTGAGGACCGCTGGGGCCGCACGCTGGAGGACCACACCGCCTTCGACGACGCGTGGGCCCCGCTGCAGGACCGCGTGGCCGCCGGCTACGCGCGCCTCTTCGAGCCGGGCGAGCAGGTGATGAGCCCGGAGGTCGGCTTCATCCTCACGCACCTCTTGCGCGGCGTGGTGCTCCAGGGCACGGGTGGTCCCGCGAGCCGCCTGGGCAAGCCGGCCGCGGGCAAGACGGGCACCACCAACGACTCCTTCGACGCGTGGTTCGCCGGCTACACCCGCGACCTGGTGACGGTGGCCTGGGTGGGCTACGACTTGAACCCGCACCCGCTGGGCCGCTACGAGACGGGTGGCCGCGCCGCGCTGCCCATCTGGCTCAACTACATGAAGCGCGCGCTGGAGGCCGGCCGCAGTCGGAGTTCTACCCGTGGCAGTCCATGGACCTGGTGCGGCTCCACATCGACAAGAAGACGGGGAAGATTGCCCCCGCGGGCTCCCGGGACTCGGAGCTGATGTTCTTCAAGAAGGGCACCGAGCCGAAGGACGCGGTGCCCGACAAGAACACGGTCGACGTGGATCAGTTCATGATGGGCGCGCAGTAGCGCGGAAGGCGCGCGCTCTGGTGCGGGAGAATGCGCAACTGAAGGGCGTGGACGGGGCGGCCCAGCTTCAGC
>JBKGHI010000326.1:0-8707 GCA_046520405.1 Myxococcus sp. 1LA | reverse complement strand
GCCCGGGCCGCCTTCGCCAGCGCGGCGCGGTCCGGCTCGTTGAGGCTCCGCTCCAGCAGCCGGCGCTCCGGCTCCACCAAGTGCTGCGCTTCCGCGATGCGCACGTTGCCCACGACGAGGCTCAGCGCCGCCTGGAGGATGGCCTCCAGCCGCTCGGGCGCCACGCGCTGGCTGAAGGCCAGCTCGGAGCGCGCCAGGGCCAGGGTGCGCCCCAGGAGGTAATAGACCTCCTTCTGGCCCTGCTCCGCGAAGTACTTGCCGCCCACCCGCAGCGAGGCCGGGTGCGTCTGGAGCAACTCCACGTTGATGAGCGGCTCGGGCGCGGGCTCGTTGGAGCGCTTCGCCATCCGCTCACGCGTGGCCACGAGGAAGGGCGAGTACAGCTCCACCGCCTCCATGCCCAACACGCGCGCCACGTACCGGTAGTGGTGGACGTGGTACTCGGGCGCGCTGGCCACGTCGATGCGGTGGCGCTTGGGCACCAGTTGGTACTGCTGCGACGGCACCGCGTACAAGTGCCCCACCTTCGCGAAGAGCAGGCCCAACAGCTCCGCCAGCGGGCCGCGTGCCTTCGGGTGGAACAGGTGGTTGTGCCACAGCTGGTCGTTCAGCGACCGCGGCTCCACCTTCTCCTTGTTCTTCGCGTAGGGCCCCAGCTTGGTGAGGATTTCCTGCTCGTCCTCCCCCGCCTCGCCCAGCAGGCCGGACACCGCCTGCGCGGCGAGCCAGGCCGCATCGTAGTTCTTGCGCAGCGCGGACAGCCGCACCAACGCCCCCACCACCTTGCGCGGGTCCGTCGTGTTGGGCAGCGCGCGGCGCAGCGCGGCGATGGCTTCATCCTCACGGCCCGGCATCTGCCCGGCGAGGTCCGCGAAGGCCTCCTGCACCGCGGCGTCGTCCGGAAGGCCCTTGGCGGCCACGCCGTAGGCGGCCACCGCGCCCTCCGGGTGCTTGAGCACCTGGAGGTACAGGTCGCCGAGCGCGCGCCACAGCGCCATGCGCGCCACGTGCGTCTCTGGCGTCTTGGGCAGCCGGCCCAGCATCTTCGTGTAGTTCTCCTCCAGCTGCTTCCACTGGCGCGCGGCGCCGAGCATCGCCTCCAGCGCGCTGAAGGCCTCCACGAAGCGCGGGTCGAGGTCCAAGGCGGCGTTGAAGGCTTCCGTGGCGCCTTCCACGTCCTTCAGGTCATCCCGGCGCAGCTCGCCCAACGCGAACCAGACGCGCTTGGCCTTGTGCGGCTCCAGCCCCAGCGCGGGTAGCGCGAGCATCCGCGCCAGCACGTCCGCGGCCTTCTGGCCCTGGCGCGTCTCGCGCAGCAGCACGTAGAGCTGGTCCATCACCTCCGGCGCGTCCGGCTGGGACTTGAGCGCGTTGGTGAAGGCGTCAATGGCCATGTACGGGTCGTGCAGCTCGTCACGCGCGATGCGGCCCAGCTCCAGGCACACCTTCGCGCGGGCCTCGCCCTCCAGCACGCCCGCCAACTGCTGCCGCAGCTCGGCGGACTTCTCGTACTGGCCCTGCTTCTCCAGCAGCGCCACCAGGGCGCGCAGCGTCGGCTCGTGGCCCGGGTCGATGGCCAGCGCCTTCTCGAAGTGGTTCTGCGCGCGGTCCGTCTGGTTCAACGCGGCGTGGATGTCACCGAGCTGCCAGTACACCTCCACCACCTCCAGGTCCGTCAGCTCCTCGCGGTGGTGGATGAGGATGGTCTGGAAGACCTTGAGCGCGCCTTCGTAGCGGCGCGTCTGCACCAGCAGGTTGCCGTAGCCTTCCAGCGCGGGCAGGTACGTCGCGTCCAGCTCGTAGGCCTTCTCGTAGCAGCCCAGCGCCTTGTCACGCTTGCCCAGCTTCTCCGCCACGTAGCCCAGGCGGTAGAGCTGACGGCAGAGGTCCGCGGCGGAGACGGAGTCTTTGTCCGCCACCGCCATCTCCGCCATCTTCCGCGTGACGATGTCCAGCATCCGCTCACCGGATGCCCAGTCCTCGTGCGCGATGTACACGTCCGACAGCGGGCGCGCGGCCTCCAGGCTGTCCGGGATGTGCTTCAGCGCTTCCTTCCAGTAGCCCGTGGCGGTGTCGCGGTCCTCGCGCGTCTCCGCGTGGTAGCGCGCGACGTCCAGCAGCGCCCGACCCTTTGCGGCCGGGTCCTCGGTCTGCTCCGCCTCCTGGCGCAGCGTCTGCTCGTAGCCGCTCCAGTCCTGCTCCTGCTCCTGGATGCCCTTGAGGGCGCGGATGCTGGGCAGGTGGCCCGGGTCCACGGCGAGGGCCTGCTGATAGGCGCTCCGGGCGCTGCCCGTGTCCATCAGCATGTCCTCGTTGATCTTGCCCAGGCGGTAGTACAGCTCCACCGCGTCCTTCGACTGCCCGGCGAGCTCCGCCTCCTTCGACAGCATCTCCAGCGCGAAGGGCCAGTTGCCGCTGCGCTCGTACATCGTGCCCAGCGCGTGCAGCGCCGGGCGGCACTCCGGGTCCACCGAGAGCGCCGCGTGGTAGTTGTTCACCGCGCGGTCCAGCGCCTTGAGCTGCTGGTACTGGACGTTGCCGATGTCCACGTAGAGCTCGGCCTGCTCCTGATGACTGACGGCCAGCGCGAGCTGCCGCTCGTACGCCGCGATGAGGTCCTCCCACCGCGCCTGGGCCCGGCGCAGCCGGATGAGCGTCTTGATGGCCTGGACGTTCTGCGCGTCGATGGCGAGCACGCTCTCCACGCAGACGTCCGCGTTCGCGGGGTTCTGGTACTTGTCCTCCCAGATGGTCGCGCTGCGGAAGAGGACGCGAATCTTCTCGCGCCAGTCGTCGCTCAGCTCCAGCATCCGCTCGTAGATGGCGAGCAGGTCCGCCGGGTGGTCCAGGCGCGTGTGGAGCCGCTCCAGCGATTCCAGCGCCTCGCGGTTGACAGGGTCGAACTCCAACGCCTGCCGGTACGCGGCCACCGCGGACTCGTCGTCACCGATGTCGCGCTCGTAGACGCCCGCCACCTCCACCTGGATGCGCGCGCGCTCCTCGATGCTGTCCGCCAGGTCCCGCGCCCGAAGCAGCGTGGACGCCACGTCCGGCCACGACCGCTGACGACGGTACAGCGCGGTGAGCACGCCGAGCGTCTCCGCGTCGGGCTCGAGCTCCAGCGCACGCAGCAGCGCGCTGGCCGACTCGACGGGGTCCTCCAACTGCTCGTCCCAGACGCGGGCAATCTCGCGGAGGATGCCCTTGCGCTGCTCGATGGAGCCGGCGGCCTCCAGCTTCTGCTCCAGCGCCACCACGTACTCACGCTGACGGCCGCGCCGCTGGAACACCGCGGCGAGCCCGTCCAGCGCGGTGGCGTTGGTCGGGTCGAACTCGAGAATCTTCCGGAACGCCGCTTCCGCCGCCTGCGGGTCATCCAGGTGCGTGTCGTGGACGCGCGCCAGCGTCGCGTAGAGGCGCTCGGCCAGGGCGCCACGCGGCAGATCGTCGGCGACCTCCTCGAAAACGGCGGCCAGCTCCTCGTGGCTGCCCGTCTCGTCGGCCAGCCGCTCCACTTCCTCGCGCAGCGTGTCGTCCGACGCGTCCAACTGGAGCGCGCGGCACAGCGCCAGGAACGCCACGTCCTTCTGTCCCAGCCGCGCTTCCTGCACCCGGGCCAGCTCGCGCAGCGCGGCCAGCTTCTCCTCGTCCGTGACGAGGTGGGGCATGTAGCGGTCCATCACCTGGGCATACGCGCGCCAGTCGTTGTGCGTCCGGTACAGGTCGCACGCGCGCTCGTAGGCGGTGCGGTTGGCCGGGTCCAGCTCGAGCACCTTCTCCAGCGCGCCAGAGGAGAGCTCGGGCTTGCCGCCCTGCCCCACCCACAGGTCCGCCACGGCGAAGTACGTGGCCACGGCCTGCTCGCGCTCCTCCGTCAGGAGGTGCACCTGCACCTTCAGCTCCAGCGCGCGCACCGCGTCGTTCCACGCACGCAGCGACACGAAGAGCTCGTGCACGCGCTCCAGCTCGGGCACCTGGTGCGGCTCCACCTCCAGCGCGCGGCGGGCGGCGTCCAGCGACTCCTCGCGGCGGCCCATGCCGGCCAGGACTTCCGCCAGGCGCAGGCGCAGCGCCTTCACGCCGTCGCTGCTCTCCTGGAGCGGAATCAGCCGGCGCAGCACGCCCACCAGCTCTTCACGCTGGCCCGTCTCGTCGTACAGCTCGCGCAGCGTGTCGAGCACGCCCCGGTGACGCGCGTCCCGGTCCAGCGCGGCCTTGAAGTACGGCACCGCCTGCTCCGGCTGCTTCAACAGGCGATACACGACGCGGCCCAGGCGCTCGTTGAGGCGCACGACTTCGCGGGGGTCCAACGTCACCGCCAGCCGGCCCTCCAGCAGCTCGCGCAGGTCCTGCGGCCGGTTGGCGCGCTCGTAGAGCGACTCCAGCGCGGAGAAGGCCTGCTCGTTGCGCGCGTTCTTCGCCAGCAGCTCGCGGTACAGCTCAATGGACCCGCCCAGGTCCGCCAGGCCTTCGGCGGACACCTGCGCCATCTTCGCCAGCACGCGGTCGCGCTCGGCGCCCGACACCTTCTCCGCCTGGAGCTTCAGGATGCCGTAGAGCTTCTCCGACGCGCCGGCCGCCTCGTAGATGCCCTCCAGCAGCCGCGCGGACGCGAGGTGCTGCCCGTCCAGCGCGAGGATGGCCTCGTAGGCACCGGCCGCGCGGTCCGGGCTGTCCAGCCGCTCCTGGTAGAGCTGGCCCAGGCGGAACAGGTAGCCCACCCGGTCCGCGGGCTCCTTCTCGCCGGCGACCAGCGCCTCCAGGATGCCCGCCAGCTCCGGCCACGCCTCCAGTTGGAGGTACAGCCGGTCCAACGCCACCAGCGACGGCTCCTGCACCGTGGGGTGCAGCGTGCGCGCGCGCTCGTAGTAGGAGACCGCGCGGTCCGAGTCCCGCAGCTTCGTCTCCAGCATCTGCCCCAACCGGAGGCAGACCTGCGCGGCGTCCGCGGCCTCCGCGATGCGCGGCAGAGCCTCTTCATACGCGGCCAGCAGCTCGTCGTAGCTGGCGGACGCATCCGCCGCGTTCTCCAGCCGCGCGCGAACCGAGGCGTCGTTCGGGTCTTCCTTGAAGGCGCGGAAGAGCGCCAGGAAGGCCAGCTCCGCCTCCTCCTGGGACTCACGCAGCGTGGCCAGCTCGCCCAGGAGCGCCTTGCGCTCGAACGCGTCGCCGGACACGCCCACTCGCGTCTCGATGATTTGCGCCAGGCGCGAGATGTCGCCGCTGGCCCGCAGCGCGCGCAGCAGCGTCTCCACCGCGAGCAGGTTCTGCGGCTCGCGGGCCACCAGCGCCTCCATGCGGCCCACCGCGCCGACATGGTTGGGCTGCACGGACAGCACCTCGCCGTACAGCGCCAGCGCGCCAGTGCGGTCCAGCAGCCGCGACTCGCGCACGGTGGCCAGACGGAACTTCAGCTCCAGGCCCTCCTCCGCGGGAATCAGCGCGATGCGGCGGGCCAGCGCGTCCGCCAGCTCCGGCCACCGCTCCTGCTTCTGGCAGAGCGCCTCCATCCGCTCCAGCGTGGGCAGGTCGTCCGGCTTGAGTTCCAGCAGTCGCCGGAAGGTGGCCAGCGCGCCCAACGCGTCCTTGAGCTGCTCCTCCTGGAGCGTGCCCATCTGGAAGAGCACCATGGCGCGGCGCACCGGGTCCTCCACCACGGCGAGCTGCCGGCGCAGCACCTCCAGCAGCTCTGTCGGCTTGCCCTGCGACGCCACCAGCCGCACCGTGCCGTCCAGCGCCTCGGTGTCCGTGGGCCGCAGCTCCAGCACGCGCTTCCACGAGGCCAGCGCCTCGGAGGGCTCGCCGAGGTCCGTCTGGATGCGCGCCAACGCACGGTACAGCTCGGCGCGGGACGTATCCCCCGCCTTGCCCACCACCTCCGTCAGGACGGCGGCCAGTTCCTCCGGCGCCTCCGCCTTGTCCACCAGCGAGACGCACAGCTCCAACGAACGCAGGTCATCCGGCAGCTCGCGCATCGCGCGCGTGGCGGCCAGGAAGCCCATCTCCGCGTTCTCCAGCGAGCCGGCGTAGATTTCCGCGATGCGGCGCAGCAGCGCGGCGCGCTCCTGCGGCACCGCCTCCGCCGAGGCGCGGGACTCCAGCATCTCCACCTGCTTCAGGTGGTTGCCCACCGAGGCGAAGATGGGCTCCAGCGCACTGGCCGCGGCGCCACGCAGCGGGCTCTCCGAACGCGCCATCTCCTCCAGCGCGCCCACCGCGCCGGCATGGCCCGCCCGGCGCGTCAGCACGGACTGGTACAGCTCCAGCGCGCCGCGCGGGTCGTCCAGGCGCGACACCTTCAGCCGGCCCAGGCGCACGCGCAGGTCGGACGCCTCTTCCTGGGCGCCGCGCTCGTCCGCGAGCTGAATCTCCCGCTCGATGTGCTGCGCCAGCTCCGGCCAGCGCTCCATCTCCGCCAGCACCCGGCCCAGCAGCTTCAGCGCGTTGGCGTTCTCCGGCCGCAGGCCGAGGATTTCCCGGTACGACTGCGCTGCCAGCGACTTGTCCGCCAGCGTCTCCTCCGCCAGATGCGCCAGCTCGAAGAGCAGGTTCACCTGTGAGGAGGCATTGGGCTCGGCCGCCACCTGGCGGCGCATGACGAGCGCCAGCTCCCGGTGCGCGCCGGTGCGGCGGTGCACGCGGGCGATGGCATCCAGCACCGCCTTGTTCTTCGGGTCACGGCGCGACATCTCCTCCTGCGCGCGGACCGCCAGGTCGTAGCGCTTGAGGCGGTTGTCGTAGATACCGGCCAGCCGCCGCCACAGGTCACCAGCGAGCGGCTCTTGCGCGCCGCTCTCCAGTTGGTCCTCGTAGGCCGCCGCCACTTCCTCGAATGCACCGGAGTCAGCGGCCAGGCGCTCCAGCTCGTCGCGCACCGACGCTTCCTGCGGCGCCTCGTTGAAGGCGCGCAGCCGCGCGACGAACGCGAGCGACGTCTGCCCCAGCGCCTCGCGCAGGGTGGCAATCTCCTGGATGTGCTCCAGCCGCCGCTCGGGCGCCACGCCCGGCAGCAGGACCTCGAGCACGTCCACCAGCTTCCGGGTGTCGTTGACGCCGCGGTAGACAGGCTCGAGCAGCCGGGCCGCCTCGGCCCGGGGCGCATCGTGCGCCATCAGCCGCTCCAGGCCCGCGACCACCTGTCCGTCCCCGGGCGCCAGCTCCAGCAAGCGCCGGTACACCGGCAGCGACTCCGCCGGCCCCACTTCCTTCTCCAGGAGCTGCGCGCGCTTCAGCAGCCAGTTGCGCCGCGCGCCTTCATCCGCCGCGCCGTCCGCCAACTGGTCCAGCACGTCCGCCTGCTCCACGAAGCGCCGTGCCTTCGCGTAGAGCTTCTCCAGCGCGAGCAGGCCCTCTGGCACCTTCCGGAGCGCCAGCGCGGAGCGGTACGTCTCAATGGCCTTCGAGTCCTCGCCCGCGTTCGCGTGGGCCTCACCCGCCTTGAGGAGCAGCCCCACACGCTCTTCCGGGTCGGTGGAGAGCTGCGCCTGGCGTGTGTAGACCTCGGACAGGCTCTTGGCGTTCTGCCCCTTCTCGTACAGGCGCGAGAGGGCCTCCAGCGCCTGCCGGTCCTGGGGCGCGTCGGCCAACAGGCTCTTCCACAGCCGCGCGGCTTCTTCCGGCTGGTCCAGCGACTCGCGCAGCTCCGCCGAGCGCCGCAGCAGATCCAGCGCCGCGGGGTCACCCGCGTTCAGCTCCGTCGCCGCCGTCTCGTAGATTTCGGCCAGCACCTCGTGCGAGCCCGTCTCACGAGCCAGCCGCTCCAGGTCCGGCCGCACGCCGTCCCGGTCCAGCCCCTGCGCGAAGGACTTCACCGCGGACATGAACGCCAGCGACGGCTGGAGCATGTCGCGCTCGTAGATGCGGCGAATCTCTCCCGCGAGGAGGATCTTCTCCACGGTGAGCGCGGAGGCCATGCGCGCCTCGCGCAGCGCCACTCGGCGGGCGTGGTCGCCCACCTGCACCAGCACCGGGTCCAGCACCTCCAGCGCCGCGCCGCTCGCGGGCACCGCCGCCTTCACCCAGGCCTCGAGCGCCGCGCGCGCACCGGGGTGGCCGGGGTCCTCGGCGAGAATCTTCCGGTAGAGGCCCAGCGCCGCGTTTGAGTCGTCCAGGACGGTGCGCTGAAGCTCCGCCAGACGGAAGGAGACTTCACGTCCTTGAGGGCTCTGCCCTTCCTGGTTGCGGCGCAGCGCCAGCGCCCAGGCCAGGTCGGAGTGGCGGGCGCCCTCGGTGTAGAGCCGGTCCAACGTCGCCGCGGCCTCGCGGCTCGCCGGGTCGCGCTCCGCGATGACGCGCCACGCGTCGGCGGCGCTCTCCTTGTCCATCAACTTCGTCTCGTGCAGCAGCGCCGCCTCGCGCAGGAAGGCGAGCTGCTCCGCCGGCTCCGGCGATGCGGCGGCCAGCTTCTCCAGCACCTCGGCGAGCGCGGCCCACTCCTCGCCCGCGCGGTGCAGCCGCTGGAGGGCGCGCAGGCAGTCCAGGCTGCCCGGTTCGATGGCCAGCAGCGCGCGCAGCGCATTCACCGCGCCGGCCTTGTCGTCCAGCTTCTTCTCCTGCACCTCGGCCAGCTCACGCAGCAGCGCCAGTCGCGCCGAGCCGACGTTCCCCTCCTCCGCCAGCTCCGCGAGAATCTCCGCGTAGCTGTCCAACGAATCCGCGTCCTCCGCCGCCTGCCGCGCCGACGAGCGCAGCCCCGCGTCACCCGGCG
>JBKGHI010000325.1:0-8732 GCA_046520405.1 Myxococcus sp. 1LA | reverse complement strand
CTGACGGGGGCGGCGGAGGGGTGGCCTCGCAGCTCGCGCTATGGCCAGGTGCTGGATTCGCTGGCGGGCGCCGCGGCCGCGAGCATTGGCGCCGTGGGCGTGCCGTGGCTGCTGCTGGCGGGTGTCCTGGCGGGTGGGTGGCTCCTCGCCGCGCTGCTGGGGGTGTTCCAGAACCGGGTGCGCTGGTCCGTGGAGCTGCCCTCCTTCCTCAAGCTCAACCTGGGGCGCCTGCACGAGAACTTTGGCACGGAGGAGTCGCCCCGCTACGCGGCCGGGGGCTTCTTCTCGCACCGGCTGCGCTTCGCGCACGGCGCCATCGCGGCGCTCGGCCCCGCGCTGGCGGTGCTGGGCGGCGCGGAGCACGCGCGGCGGCGGATGCTGGCGGGCGCGGTGGTGATGGGGATGCTGCTCTCCATCTACAACGCGTTCGCCCGGGCGGCGTTGGGCGCGGCCCTGCTGGTCAGCGTGGTGGCGTTGCTGCTGCTGGTGCAAGGCTCCGCGAGGCGGGTGGGACTGGCGCTGCTCTTCGCGTTGGTGGCAGTGGTCTCCATGAGCCCGGCCTGGCGCACGCGCATGGAGAAGGCGCTGGGCAACATCTACGGCGGCGAGCGTGAGCACGCCATGGCCGTGGGCTGGAGCCTGGTGCGCGAATACCCGCTGACGGGCGTGGGCTTCGGCAACCACAAGCCGGCGGCCCTCGCGACTCAGGACGAGACGGGCATCACCGACCTGCTGGCCACGGACTCACACAACCTGTGGCTGACGGTGTGGGCGGAGACGGGGCTGGTGGGCCTGCTGCTGACGCTGGTGATGCACGGCTTCCTGGGGCGGGCGCTCATCCGGCGCTACCGGGAGGGCTCGCTCGCGGCCACCGGCGCGCTGCTGTCCTGGGCGGGCTTCCACATCCTGGCGATGGTGCACTACCTGCCGTTCCACTCCAGCGTGTACCTGTCCTTCTCGTTCGTGTGGGGCCTGGGCCTCTGCGAAGGCAGCGAGCGTCTGCGCGGCGGTACGGCGCGCCCGGAGCCTGTCGAACTCGAGGCCGCGACGGGCGCCTCGGCTATCCGCGAGCGCCGCCCGACGCGGAGGCCTCCAACACGCGACGGTAGACGGCGAGCGTGCGTCGGGCGCAGTCGTCCCAGGTGAAGCGCGCCACCCGCTCCCGGCCCAGCTCCACCAGCTCGCGGCGCAGCACCTCGTCGCGCAGCACGCGCAGCGTGGCTTCGCGCCAGGCCACCGGGTCGTCGGGCGGGAGCTTCAGCGCCGCGTTGCCCACCACCTCCGGCAGCGAGGACGTGTCCGACGCCAGCACCGGGCAGCCCGTGCCCATCGCCTCCAGGGCCGGCAGGCCGAAGCCCTCGTAGCGGGAGGGCAGCAGCAGCGCCGCGGCCGCGCCGTAGAACAGCGGCATCTCGTCCTCGGGCAGCTCCTCCAGGTCGAACACGTTCTCGTGCAGCCCCAGCTCGTGCGCCACCGCGCCCTTGCCGGCCAGCAGCACCACCGGCACGGGCAAGTCGCCAGCGAAGTCCTTCAGCAGCGCCAGGTTCTTGAAGCGCTTCGCGTTGCCCACCGCCGCGACGTAGCGCGCTGGCAGCTCATGCCGTTCGCGGAACGCGGCGGCCTCGGCCTGCGTCGGGGGCTGGAAGCGCGCGTCCACGCCGTTGTGAATCACCTGGAGGCGGTAGGGCGACAGCTTGAGGTGCCTGGCGATTTCGTCGCGGGAGAACTCGGACACCGTCACCAGCGCGGAGGCGCGCCTCGCGCGAGGGCCCACCACCACGCGGTAGTAGATGGATTGCGCCGGGGTGTACTGGTCCGCCAGCGCCAGGTGATTGGCGTCATGGAGCGTGGCCACCAGGCGCCCGCTCCAGAAGAGGGGCAGGGAGAAGGACGTGGCGTGGAAGGCATCCGGCGCCAGTTGGAGCAGGTCCGCCGCGAGCGCCGGCTGTTCAAGAGGCGACAGGAACCCCGCGCGCGCGCGGTGCAGCGGCATGCGCGGCGTCAGCTCGCCGAGCCCGGGCGCGAGCCCTTCGGGCGGCACCAACGCGGAGAAGCGCAGGTCGGGCGCGAGCACGGGCATCCGCCGCGCCAGCTCCAGGGCGTAACGGGCAATGCCATGCAGCCGTCCGCGCACCATGCGCAGGTCGAGGAGGACGTGAGCCACGGCCTCCGCGTACCACACGCACGGCCTCCATGGGGGACGGGCGGGCACGTGGGGCTCCATCGATGCTTGCCGCGCCGAGAGCGCCCGGTGCTAGAAGCCCTGCCGTGAAGGTCGCCCTGGTCCACGATTGGCTCGTCACCCACCGAGGCGGTGAGCGTGTCCTCGATGCCCTCTGCGAGGTGCTGCCCGACGCGGACATCTACACGCTCATCCACAAGCCGGGCTCCCAGTCGCCGGCCATTGAATCGCGCCGCATCTTCACGTCCTTCCTCCAGCACATCCCCGGCATCCACGCGCGTTACCGGCACTTCCTGCCGCTGATGCCGAAGGCCATCGAGTCCCTCCAGCTTCAGGGGACCTATGACCTGGTCCTTTCCTCCAGCCACTGCGTGGCCAAGGGACTGCGCACACCGCGGGGCACGCCGCACCTGAGCTACGTGCACGCGCCCATGCGTTACATGTGGGACTTGTTCGACGACTACTTCGGCCCGGGACGCACCGGCCTCCCGGTGCGCGCGGCGGCCCACGCGGTCCGCCCCTGGCTGCGCCGGTGGGACAAGAGGACGGCGGCGGGAGTGGACCGCTTCGTCGCGAACAGCCGGCATATCGCTGGCAAGGTGCAGCGCTTCTGGGGCCGCGAGGCGTCCGTCGTCCACCCGCCGGTGGCGTTGGAGCGCTTCGCCCAGGTGCCGCTGGAGGGCGGGGGGCAGGGGGGCTACTTCCTCTGGCTGGGCGCCTTCGCGCCCTACAAGCGATTGGACATCGCGCTGGACGCGTTCCGCACCCTGGACGCGCCGCTCTGGGTGGTGGGCACCGGGCAGGAGGCGGCGCGCCTGGGCGAAGGGCGCCTGCCTGAAAATATCCGCTTCCTTGGCAACGTCTCGGATGCGTCCCTTCCGGCGCTGTACCGGGACGCACGCGCGCTCATCTTCACGCCCGAGGAGGACTTCGGCATCACCCCGTTGGAATCCCAAGCAACGGGGCGCCCCGTCATCGCCTATGCGAAGGGCGGCGCGCTGGAGACTGTCACGAACCAGACAGGAATCTTCTTCCCGGAGCAGACGCCCGCGTCGCTCGCCGCCGCCGTCCGCGGCTTCGATGCATGGGAGAAGGGCTTCCGGCCCGAGGACGCCCGCGCGCAGGCCGAGCGCTTCAGCCGCGCGCACTTCCAGGAAGCGATGCTGCGGGAGATCGACGCAATTCTGAGGGGGTGATGCCAGATTCCCCAGGTGCCGCGTCGGGACTGTGACTTTGCTGTCACTCCCTGCCCTGTCTTTTGTGGGTAACAGGTCGACATCGCCCCTGCCTGTAGGGGAGGGGCAGTCGTAACCCATTGTTTTCACAAATTTTTTCGTGTTAGCAACCGCGCCCATCAAACGGTGTTGGGCAGGACGCGTGTCCGTCGTCTGAGGGCGCGAGTCTTGCACCGGGGTGGCCACCCGTTGATCACGCCACAGGAGTACTGCGGTGTTCAGTCGTCTCCAGCGTTTCTACACGTCGATCAAGGTCGTCGCCGACATGGTGATGCTCGCGATGGCATTCGTCCTTGCGTATGCCACGCGCTTCTTCGGCATCGTCCCCGTCACCGAGGGGATTCCGCCGTGGACCGACTCGTTCTTCTCGCTGCTGATGGTGCTCGTCATCTTCCCGGTGACGTTCCACCAGTCGCGGCTGTACGGCACCAACCGCTCCCGGACGAACACGGGCGAGGTGTTCGAGGTCTTCAAGTCCACCATCACCGCGGCGCTCATCCTGGTGGCGGTGACGTACTTCATTCGTGAGCGGTACTCGCGCCTCACGCTGGCCATCTTCATCGTCTACGCCTTCACGTTGGTGACGTGCAGCCGGCTGGTGTTCCGCTACGTGCTGAGCGAGGTGCGCCGCCGGGGCCACAACCTCAAGTCCATCCTCGTCATCGGGGCGGGAGACCTGGGGCAGCGGGTCATCGAGACGGTGGAGCACCACCGCGAGCTGGGCTTCCGGGTGATGGGCGTGCTCACGCTGCGCCAGGAGAAGGTGGGCCAGTACGTGCACGGCGTGCGCATCATCGGGCACGTGGACCAGGTGAACGAGGTGCTGGACGCGCACCCGGTGGACCAGGTCATCCTCGCGCTGCCGCTGGAGGGCCACGCCCAGGTCAAGGGGCTGATGGACAAGCTGGCCCTGCGCACCGTGGACGTGCGCGTGGTGCCGGACCTGTACCAGTACATCACCCTGTATGGCGGCCTGGAGGAGTTCGGCGGGCTGCCCATCATCCGCCTCCAGGGCGACCCGATGGAGGGCTGGAGCCGGGTGTCGAAGCGGGCCTTCGACATCCTCTTCTCGCTGCTGGCCATCCTCATCACCGCGCCGCTCATGGCGGCCACCGCGCTGGCGGTGCGGCTCACCAGCCGCGGCCCCATGCTGTACCGCCAGGAGCGGATGGGCATGGATGGGCGCACCTTCCCCATCCTCAAGTTCCGCACCATGCGCATCGACGCGGAGCACGGCGGCGCGATGATGGCCCGCCCGGACGACCCGCGCCGCACGGTGATTGGCACCTTCCTGCGCAAGTACTCGCTGGACGAGCTCCCTCAGTTTTTCAACGTGCTGCGCGGTGACATGAGCCTGGTGGGCCCGCGTCCGGAGCGCCCCGTCTTCATCGAGGAGTTCAAGCGGCAGATTCCGCGCTACCACCTGCGGCACAAGGTGAAGGCGGGCATCACCGGCTGGGCGCAGATCAACGGCCTGCGCGGTCAGACGTGCATCGAGAAGCGCATCGAGTACGACCTGTACTACATCGAGAACTGGTCGCTGCTGATGGACCTGAAGATCCTGGTGCGCACGGCGCTGGGCGGCTTCCTGTCGAAGAACGCCTACTGACGCGGCGAGCCCGGGCGGTGGCAAAGGCCACGGCCCGGGCCCGGATGCTTCACTGCCGCTGCGAAGCGTCTACTCGATGTTCCACACCACGGTGCCCGAGCAGCTGTTGCTGGAGTAGCAGCCAGCGCGAATCTGCAACGTGCCCGCAGTGGACGTGGTGAACGCCAGGCTGGAACCCAGGCCACTGGTGCAGCCGTCGTCATTGGAGGCCACCTGCGTGGCTCCGTCGAAGAGCCGCAGGAAGGTGTCGCCGGTCGCACTGGCGCCCGTCACGCCACAGGTCGCCACGGTGACGCGCTTGCCCGCGGTGACGGCGATGTCGCGGGTGGTGGTGTTCTGCGTGGCGCTGGCGGTGTTGCTGGCGCTGTAGTTGAAGCTGCCGCTGGTGGGGCCGCCGGAGCCGCCGCTGACTTCCCAGACGACGCGGCCGGTGCAGGTGCCGCTGGAGTAGCAGCCGGCGCGGACCTCGTGGTTGCCGGCGGTGGTGGCGGTGAAGGTGATGCTGGAGCCCCGGCCACCACAGGCGTCGTCGTTGGAGGCCACCTCGGTGCCCGCGGAGTTGCGCAGGCGCAGCCAGGTGTCACCGGTGAACTGCGTCCCGGTGAGGCCGCACGTCGCGACGGTGAGCGTCTGGCCGACCGTCAGTGCGATGACGTGGTTGGTGGTGTTCTGCGTGGCGCTGGCGGTGTTGCTGGCGCTGTAGTCGAACGAGTTCTCCGGCGGCGGGGGCGGCGGCGGAGGAGGCGGCGGCGGCTCACCGTTGCCGTTGGGGTCGCAGCCGGTGGCGGGCAGCGCGCACTGGGGCAGGCTGGTGCCCAGGTGGCTGATGACCGACTCGATGGGCACGCCGCGGTTGGGACAGTTGGCGCAGTGGTGCAGGGCCACCACGAGGTTGTCCGCGTGGCCGATGACGGGCGAACCGGAAGAGCCACCCTGCGTGTCCGCGTAGTAGCCGATGTCGTTGGGGCCGCCCGACTGGCAGGAGGCCTCGTTGCGGCTGTAGATCTCGGCGAAGCCGGACTGGTCCTGGGCATGCGTGGAGCGCACGGCGATCTTCTTTCCGTGGCCGGCCGGGTGCTGCGGCAGGTAGATGCGCTCGTTCACCACCGCGCCGGAGGAGCGCAGTTGGAGGTAGCCGTAGGTGTTGGCGGGGTTCTGGGACAGCTGGATGAGCGCGTAGTCGCGCGGCGCGTCCACCTTCACCAGCGTGCCACCCGGAATGACGTTGCCCGGGCAGCCGAACCAGGTGGCGCAGCTCGTCGAACAGCTCGCGCCTTCCGCCATGAACTCATAGTTGGTGTTCTGCGCCTCGCTCGCGGTGGCGACGCAGTGCTGATTGGTCATCAGGTGGCCCTCGCTGCCCACGAGCCAGCCGGTGCACGCGCCGGAGCCGTTGATGAGCAGGCGAGCCACCGGACGGGAGCGGCTGTAGATGGTGGGCTCGCTGGAGGCGTAGCAGGGCGCCCACTGCGTGTCGTCAGCACCACAGAGCGCCTTGTCGTTCGACACGCCCATCTCCTCGTTGGAGTAGCCGCGGGCGTACCGGTCGATGACGTAGCCGTGCTTGTTGAGGATGCCGCGGCGGTTCACGCTGTCACGGCTGTGCAGCTCGATGATGGCCGTGTCACCGGGGATGTGGATGGCCCAGAAGCCTCCGCGCGCGCCCGGGTGCGAGTTGTCGTAGCGCCACTTGCGCGTGCCGTCCGGCGAGCGCACCACGACGAAGTCGCCTGCCTCCACGTCGAGCCGCTCGAAGTGGGGCGCGATGTACGCCGCGCCGGGGTGGGTGATGACGTCCGTGTGGATGGGGCCGTCGGACGCGCGAATCTGCGTGGTGGCGTAGGGGTGCGCCGTCTCGAAGCGACGGAAGACGTCCTCGCCCACCTTCGTGAGCCGCTGGGACGAACTGGAGACTTCCTCTTGCTGGCAGACCTCGTCGGAGGCCAGCGCCGGTGCCCCCGTGGCCAGCGCGGCGACCAGACATGCGAGTGGGATTCGTTTCATGGGTTCTCCTGGAGTGAAGTACTTTCGGCGGTGACTTCACTTGGGGTTATATCCTGTAAAACTGACAATCCTGAGTTGTTGCCCTGGCTGGCGGGGGCGAGGCAGTGGGGATGAAGCATTCTTGTTTCACTGTGAGTGCCTCGTGCCGGTGGGGCGGGGGCGCGGAGCGTGGAACTCAAGGCGGCGCTGGGGTTCACCTGGAGCGCGGGCCCGTGGTGCCGCTCGTGCGGCCTGGCTGGCATGCGGCGGCCGGCTGCGGGAGGGGCGTCTCAGGCGCTGAGAAGGCGTCTAGAATCGGGCGGACATGGCCGAAAAGCTCGGAGCGATCCTGGTCCGCAAGGGCCTCATCACGCAGGCACAGCTCGACGAAGCCCTCCGGGCCCAGCTCATCTACGGCGGAAGGTTGGGCTCCAACCTTGTCGAGCTGGACGTCCTCGACATCGACACCCTCGCCATGGTGCTGGGCGAGATGTGCCGTTACCCGGTGGCGCAGGAAGCGGACTTCGAGGCGGCGCCGAACGCGGTGCTGCAACTGCTCCCCGCGGCGATGGCGGAGAAGCACCAAGCCTTCCCGCTGGCGCAAGAGGGCCGGCGGCTCAAGGTGGCCATGGCCAGCCCGCAGGAAATCGAGCACGCGGATGCGCTGGGCTTCATCACCGGGCTGCGCATCGTTCCGTACGTCACGCCGGAGCTGCGGCTGTTCCACTTCCAGGCGCTTCGCTACGGCATCAAGCGCGAGACGCGATTCATCCAGATGTCGACGCCGAAGCGGGCGAAGCGGACCACGGCCGTGGCGCCGCTGGTCGAGGCACCGTCGATGCCCGCCGCGCTGAGCATGGAACCCCCGCCTCCCGCGCCCGTGCGAGCGGAGCCCGAGGCGGAGGGGATGTTCGGTGGGCTGGCGCCCGGGCAGTACTTGAGCGGGGACGACCCGGACGCCGAGGTCGAGGACGCCGGTTCGGTCCGGTGGGCGCCGCCCGTGTCGGGGAGCGCGCATCCGTTGGACCATCTGCCGCCGCCCGCGCCCCCGGTGGCGATGATCGACTTCGCGGAGGACGGCGAGATGCGGGTGGTGACACCTGAGGTGCTTGTGCCTCCGACGCTGACGCCGCAGGGGCAGGCGGGCGCACGGCCTGCCGCGCCGCCGCGACTCACCCCGACCGAGACACCGCGCGTCGTCGCTCCGCCTGCGTTCACTTTGGAGCCGGAGCCCGCCGAGGAGATTGACCTCCTGGAGGACGGGGAGGTGTTGGAGGAGGGGGAACTCATCGAGGATGCCGCGGTGGAGGCCGAGGACGCGCCTGGCGTGCACGCCGGGGCCTCGCCGGCGGTTCCGCATGGCGCGGGTGGGGGCTCGCAGCCTCCTGGGTTGATGGCGCGGCAGGGATTGCCGGCGCGGCCGCAGGGCGCCGAGGGGCACGGCGTTCCTCCTGGAATGCTCTCTCGGCCTTCCGCGCATCCAGGCGCGGCGGTGCCGCCGGGGATGATGGGGGCTCGGCCTTCGGCGCCTGGGCTTCAATCGGCCACGGGGCCTCACGGGCCGGTGCCGCCGGGCGCTGTGGGAGCGCCGCCTCCTGCCCCTGTGGGCGGAATGCCGGCTCCGGGGATGGTGGGGGCACGGCCTCCTGTGCCGCCGGGCGGGCCAGGCGCAGGGGCACCGGTGCCTCCGGGGATGATGGGCGCACGGCCGCCCTCCGCGACG
>JBKGHI010000324.1:0-8773 GCA_046520405.1 Myxococcus sp. 1LA | reverse complement strand
CCCGGGCGCGGCGGGAGGTGGGCCAGCGTCTTCACGTCGTGCACCAGCCGCAGCGCGGCAGCGCGCGCACGCCCACCAGCCCGGGTCGGGTTGCCGCCAGCCGCGCCCCATCTGCGCCGAGGCCGGGTACGCGTGGTGGGTGTTGTGCCACGCCTCGCCCATGCTCAGCAGCGCCAGCCAGCCGGCGTTGCGCCCCTGTTCGGCGCAGCCCGGCAGCTCGTAGGGCTGTTCGCCCTCCACGTGGCTCACGTAGTGGACGCCCCAGAAGCCGTCCTGGGTGAGCGCCAGTCGCACCAGGATGCCCCAGGCCACCCAGCTCGCGCCGCCCAGGGCGTACAGGGCCAGCGCGAGCGGGAGCTGGAGCCACAGGCCCGCGCGCTCCAGTGCCCGGAAGAACGCGTCCTCCGCCACGTGTGGGGCCGCGGGCGCGACGCCGTCGCGCGGGTGCCAGGTGTGGAAGAGGGCGTAGGCCATGGCGCGCGCGAAGCCGTCCCGGTAGCCGAAGTAAGCGGGGCAGTCCGCCTCTGGCTGGTTCTGGTGGAAGTCGCGCAGGTCGTGCATCCGGCTCATGCCCAGGGGCCCGCCCAGGCCCGCCAGCGTGCCGAGCAACGCCAGCGCGTGCTCCACGGGCGCCGGGGCGCGGAAGGCCCGGTGGATGAGCCCCCGGTGCAGGCCCACCGATACGCCCAGGCACATCGTCACCGCCGTCAATCCGGCGAACACCGCCACGGCGCTCCACGAGAAGAAGCAGGTGCCTCCCACCAGCGCTCCCGCGTGCAGGAGGCTCCAGCGCAGCACCTTGCCTCCGTCCAGCGTCGCCGTGCCCCACCGCGTGCTGCCCATGTCCTTCATGGCCCGCTCCTTTCGGAAGGGGGGCCATCGCAAGGGGCCTGCCACCTCGGGACGTGCCTGGTTCCGGTTGTTTACGCGTGTGGGACAGGGCTGGGTGTCAACGCCGTTCACAGTGCGCGCCCACGGCGTGGACGGCAAAGCAATTCCAGGGGGTTGCCGTGGGGTGAATGGACGGGCCGGTATCCGGTGCCCACTCTGTCGTTATTCAGCCGGGGATAAAACCGTACGAGGAGGTCTCCACATGAAGCGCATGCTGATGCCGCTCCGCCGGAGCGTGCTGGTGCTGGGGGTGGTGCTGGGGGCGGGCGTGGCGATGGCCGCGCCGAAGCAGGACGCCATCAACCTGAAGATTGCCTTCCAGTCGTTCAATCTGGAGATGACGCCGGAGGCGGTGACGGGCGCGGACTTCCAGGTGGCGCGCTCGCCCGGGCTGTTGAAGGGCCGTTCGCTGCGGGGGGACTTCACCCTGACGCTGAAGGACGGGCAGGTGGAGGGCGCGCTGGGCGGCGCGCCGGTCAACCTGAAGGTGACGAAGGAGGGCGACGCCATCGTGGCCAAGGGCGGCTTTGGTGGACGCCCGGTGAACCTGAAGCTGAGCCCCAGTGAGCTCACCCTCTACGTGCGCGACTGCACCTACCGGCTGAAGGCGGAGCAGTCGAACCGCTTCTACACGGGCCGGCGCAGTTGCGACCGGGCCATGACGCCCGGCTCGGAGGTCTGGCTGCCGGACGAGTTCCTCGCGGCGAGCCCCGAGGAGAAGGCGGCCATCCTGTTCCTCGCGCTGTGAGGGACGCTCGCGCGCGGGTGGGCCTTTGTGTCCTCACCCGCGCGCCTTCGGCAGGACGACGGTGAAGGTGGAGCCCACGCCCGGTTTGCTGCTCGCGGTGACGTGGCCGCCCATGGCCTCCACCACCTCCCGGACAATCCACAGGCCCAGGCCGACACCGACGTAGTCCCGGTCCGACACGGCGCGCTCGAAGCGGTGGAAGAGGCGGGGCAGGCGCTCCGGCGCGATGCCGATGCCCGCGTCGCGCACCTCCAGGCGCACGTGGGCGTCGGTGCTGGACAGCGCCACTTGCACGGGGTTGCCCCGGCCGTACTTCACCGCGTTGGACACCAGGTTGGTGAGCACCTGGTCCAGGCGCAGCCGGTCCCAATGGCCGTGGGCGTCCGTGGGCAGCGTCAACGTCAGGTGGGTGCCCGTGCCCGTGAGCTCCGGCTCCAGCCGCTCCGCCACCTCGCGCACCAGGGCGCCCAGGTCCACGGGCTCCGGGTTCAGGGCCAGCCGTCCCGCGTGGATGCGGGACACGTCCAGCAGCGCATCGATGAGCTTCGCCTGCCGCTTCACCTGCCGGCCCACCAGGTCCAGCCCTCGTTGCAGCCGCGCTCGGAGGCGTGTCTCCGGTGCGCGTTCCAGCGCGGCGCGCAGGCTCTGCACCTGGAGTTGCAGCGCGCTGATGGGGGACTTCAGCTCATGGCTGGCGATGGCCAGGACCTCGTCGCGCGTGCGGATGGCCTGTCGCGCCTCGCGATACAGGCGCGCGTTGTCCAGGGCGAGCGACGCCCGGCGGGTCAGCTCGCGCGCCAGCGCCAGCTCCCGCGGCGTGTAGGTCCTGGTCGAGGTGGTGAGGACGAGCGCGCCGGTCCGCGCCAGCGGTACGCACAGCCAGGACGGCGGACCCGTGTGCAGCTCCGGCTCGCCGGTGGCGATGATGCGCGACACCGTGGCTTCATCCGGGAGGGAGGCGGCCTGGCCAGTGAAGGGGGCTTGTGCCTCCACGCCCGCGGACACCACGCGCCGCGGCTGACCCGGGACGTCCTCGCGGAACACGCGGCAGGACTCGGCATGGGCGGGCACGGCGAGGCGCACCAGGTGCTCCAGCGTCGCGTCCGGGTCCAGGCTGGACGCGAGCCCGTCGCTGGCATCCAACAGGAGCTGCCGCGCGGCCTCGTGCCGGCGCCGCTCGGTGAGGTCCACCATCAGGGCCAGGTACTGGGTGGGGCCGGTGGAGGGGGGCATGGGCGCCGTCCACAGCTCCACCTGGACGGGGGTGCCGTCGCGCCGGTGGAGCTCCAGCTCCAGGCTGGAGGGCTCCAGCCCCCGCGCCACCTGCTCCTGGTGGCGGAGGAAGGTCTCCCAGCGGACCTCGGTGGCCCAGGGCGCGCGGTGGCCGAGCACGTCCTCCTGGCTCCAGCCGAAGAGCCGCTCGGCGGCGGGGTTCCACAGCCGCACCGTGCCGTCCAGGTCCAGCAACTGGATGGCCACCGGAGAGACCTGGAGGAGGGCTTCCAGCACCGCTGGGCCTCGTGCTTCGGACCGCCGGGTCTCTGCCTGACCGAGTGCCGCCACCATCATCATCAAGTCCCCCCCGTCCTGTATGGGCGCATGGCTGTAGCCGAGCGAGGCGCGTCCGTGCGGACAGGGTTTTCCCGCGGCGCGGCTGGCGAACATCCCCATCCTGGGAGTGTTCGTTCCGGACGCACTCCCCGCCCTGGCGCCCTGTGACGCCAAGGCGGGGAGGCGTCAGGCGCACAGGGGAATACTTCCCGGGCAACACAGTGGCGGTTGCTCTGGGCCGGGGTTCAGCTAAAGCGCGGCTTTGTGAAAGCGACCACCACCGGAGTGCCGGGCGGCGAGGAAGTCAAACGAGGCCCGGACACCTTCAAGCGCTCGGCGCTGCTGGCCCTGGGGGCCCTCGGCATCGTCTACGGCGACATCGGAACGAGCCCGCTGTACGCGCTGCGCGAGTGCTTCACCGGTCCACACGGGATTCCGCCAACGCCCGCGAACGTGCTGGGGGTGCTGTCGCTCATCTTCTGGTCGCTCATCATCATCGTGTCGGTGAAGTACCTGCTGCTGGTGATGAAGGCGGACAACCGGGGCGAAGGCGGCATCCTGGCGATGATGGCGCTGGTGATGCAGCGGCAGCGCGCGCAGCCGCCTCACCGCTCGCGTCCGGTGCTGATTACGCTGGGCATCTTCGGCGCGTCGCTCCTCTATGGAGACGGCATCATCACCCCGGCCATCACCGTGCTCAGCGCGGTGGAGGGCCTGCACGTGGCCACGGACGTCTTCGACCCCTACGTCATCCCCATTGCCCTGGTCATCCTGGTGGGGCTCTTCCTGGTGCAGCGGCACGGCACCGCGGACATCGGCGCCGTGTTCGGGCCTGTCATGTGCGTCTGGTTCCTCGCGCTGGCCGGGCTCGGCGTGAAGGAGCTGGTCCACAACCCGGCGGTGCTGGGCGCGCTGTCGCCCTGGCACGCGGTGGAGATGTTCCGTCACAACCACCTGCATGGCTTCCTGGTGTTGGGCGGCGTGTTCCTGGTGGTGACGGGCTGCGAGGCGCTCTACGCGGACATGGGCCACTTCGGCCGCAAGCCCATCCAACTGGCGTGGTTCTCCATGGTGCTGCCGGCGCTGATGCTCAACTACCTGGGGCAGGGGGCGCTGCTGCTGCGCGACGCGAGCGCCGCGCGCAACCCGTTCTTCCTGCTGGCGCCGTCCTGGCTGCTGTACCCGCTGGTGGCGCTGGCCACGGTGGCGGGCGTCATCGCCTCGCAGGCGCTCATCGCCGGTGTGTTCTCCCTGACGCGCCAGGCGATGCAGCTGGGCTACAGCCCGCGCATGGAGGTGGTGCACACCTCGGCGGAGGAGATGGGGCAAATCTACCTGCCCGGCCTGAACTGGGCGCTGCTGGTGGGCGTGGTGGCGCTGGTGCTGGGCTTCCGCTCCTCCAGCGCGCTGGCGTCGGCGTACGGCATCGCGGTGTCCACGGCCATGGTCATCACCACACTGATGGCCTACGTGGTGGCCCGCGAGCTGTGGGGCGTGCGGCGGTGGGTGGCCATCCCCGTGGTGGGGTTGTTCCTGGTGGTGGAGCTGGCCTTCTTCGGCGCCAACGCGGTGAAGGTGGCGGACGGCGGCTGGTTCCCGCTGCTGATGGGCGGGGTCGTCTTCACGCTGATGACCACGTGGAAGCGGGGGCGCGACATCCTGGCGGCCAAGCTGCGCGCGTCCAGCATCCCGCTGAAGCAGTTGTTGGACAGCTTTGGAGACCACCCGCCGGTGCGGGTGCCGGGCACGGCCATCTTCATGACGGGCAACGCGGAGGGCACCCCGCCCGCGCTGCTGCACAACCTCAAGCACAACAAGGTGCTGCACGAGCAGGTGGTGCTGCTGACCATCCTCTCCGAGGAGCTGCCGCACGTGCCGCCCACCGAGCGCGTGGAGGTGGAGCCGCTGGAGCAGGGCTTCGTGCGCGTGGTGGCGCGCTACGGCTTCATGGAGAACCCGGGCATCCCCGACGTGCTGAAGCGCTGCCGCGAGAAGGGGCTCCAGTTCCAGCTCATGGGCACCAGCTTCTTCCTGGGACGCGAGACGCTGATTCCCACCAAGCGCCCGGGCATGGCCGTGTGGCGCGAGGCGCTGTTCGCCTGGATGAGCCGCAACGCACGCAGCGCCACCTCGTACTTCCGCATCCCGCCCAACCGGGTGGTGGAGCTGGGCGCGCAGGTGGAGTTGTAGCCCCGTGAACGCCTGAGCCGGGGCGGGTGTGGTTCACCCCATCTCTGTCCTTGACTCTTCGCGTCGAATGACGAATCTGTGTCCTGACCTGCGCAGCCCTGCCACATTTGCGTCCAGATTTACCTTTTGGACGGAAAATTACGGCAGGAAGCAACAATTCGGACCGTGGCCCGAAAATCATTTTCGTCCGGCGGAATTAATCCTCCGCGGACGGAACGAAGCTCGGTACTCCACCAACCGGTGTCCCCCGACACCCCTCGTCCGACATCAGGTCAGCCCCATGCTCGACATTGTGCCCGCGTCCGCGAACTCCGCTGTTGCCCCTGCTTCCGCCTGGGCTCCGCCGGAGCAGACGCTGCAGACGCTGTCGGGCCTGGCGCCGCACACGCTGCTGACGCACGCGGACCTCTACCCGCGCATCTGCGTGCGTGATCCCTACTACGCCCTCAAGGACGTGACGGTGATGGGGGAGGGCGAGGTGGTGGCGCGCATCCCGGTGCAGCAGGACCCGGAGGCGGAGGCGGGCCCCATCGGCCTGGGCGAGGCGGGGCGGCACCTGGCGATTCTGGGCTCCTGCGCGTCCGCGCTGATGTCGCCCAAGGACGGCCAGCACTTCTACCTGGCGTGCGGCGCGCGTGGGCAGTGGCTGCGCCCGGAGCCGATGACGCGCGCCACGGACCTGCTGTGGGGCCTGGCGAAGGCGGAGTTCACCGGCCGCCGCACGGCCACCGCGCGCACGCTGCTGTCGCTGCCGGACGGCACGCCCTTCTTCCGGCTGGAGGTGGACTACAACGTGCTGTCCGCCGCCGCCTTCACGCGCCTGTTCGGCGAGGCGCGGGTGGACATGCGCCGCGAGCCGCGCCGTGACGAGGGCGTGCAGCGCACCCCCGAGGAGTGGGCCAAGCTGCGGCAGAACCCCTACAGCAAGCCGCTGGCGCTGCGCGACTGGCGTCCGGACGGGGAGAGCCTGTCGGCCACGCTGGGGCCGGTGACGGCGGAGATGTGCAAGGGCCACTTCGCGCTGCACCCGGTGATGCCGGTGGCGGTGGTGGCCAGCGGCATGACGCGCGTGGCCACCACGCTGCTGCGCCGGCTGGAGGGCGCGCCGTGGGCCCGCTGCATGGCGAAGGACGTGCGGCTGAAGGCGGACACCCTGGCCTACGCGGGCCAGACGGTGACGTTCGGCGCCGTCCGCAGCGCGCACGACGGTGACGCGCACACGTTCACCTGCCAGGCCTCGGTGGGCGAGCGCGTCGTCGCCGAGTTGGATGTCACCTACACCCGCGTGGACTGAGCGCGGTGGGGCGCCTTCAGCGCCACTGGATGTCGTAGTCCGCGCTGTCGATGCCTCGCGGTGTCGCGCGCGCGGTGCCGTCCAGGCCCAGCACCTTCAGCGCGCCGGTGAGGATGCCCTCGTGGTACGCGGGCGGCAGCATGTCCCGGCGCATGCGCAGCGTGCCGGAGGTGGGGCCGGTGGGCACGTAGTCCCGGCTGCCGTAGCTGACGGCCGCGCTGTAGCCCATCTGCGCGCCCGCGAAGAGCTTCTGCGGGTCCCCTCGGGAGATGATGCCGAAGATGAGCATCCCCGGCCCTGTGGAGAAGCGCGCCACGTCCTTCACGCCGCAGGCATGGAAGACGGCGTCCTCGGCCCCCAGCGTGGGCTCCAGCGCGTCCGCCGCGCGGTAGAGCAGCGTCAGGAAGTCCCGCGCCGGGTACGTGAGCAGGTCCGAGTACGCCGTACCCATCTCTCCCGCGCGCACCGCCTCCAGCGCCCCCAGGCCCGCGTGCTGCTGGACGAGGCTGAGCACCGACTTGAAGAACAGTCCGCGCACCGAGTCGCCGGACTGCACGGCGGCGAGCCGGGCCGCGAGCTCCGCCTTGTTGGACGGCATGGCGCGCCTCCTTACACCTCGTCGAGCAGCACCGGGGCGAAGCCCGCCGCGTCACACGAGGCCAGGACATAGCGTACGCCGCCGCGCTCGCCCGTGAAGCCCGCCGCGATGCCCGCAGCGTGCAGGTGGCCATAGACACATACCTTGGGCCCGAAGGCTTCGATGGGCGCGCTGAAGGCGGTGGGCTTCTCGTTCGCGTACACCGGCGGGAAGTGCACCGCCACCACGCGCACCAGCGGCGTGGCGCTGGCCGCCTCCTTCTTCTTCGCGTCTTCCATGGAGGACGTCAGCCGGCGCGTCTCCCGCTCCACGTAGCCCAGGTCCGCCGCTTCATCGCCCATCTCTCCGCCGGGCATGGGCGGGGCCTCCGGCGCCGTCCACAGCCGGCTGCCCGCAATCACCCAGGGGCCCATGACGACGGCGTTGTTGTGGAGGAAGCCCTCCAGCGTCCGGAAGGGCTCCAGCAGCTTGCGCAGCTTGGAGGCGGAGTCACCCCACCAGTAGTCATGGTTGCCCCGCACCAGCACCTTGCGGCCCGGCCGCGCGTCCAGCCACGCCAGGTCGTCCATCACCTCGTGCGCCCGCGTGGCCCAGGAGATGTCTCCCGCCACGATGACCACGTCCTCCGGCGCCACCCGCTCATCCCACGCGCGCTGAAGCGGCAGGGGGTGCTCCGCCCACCCGAAGCGGTGCATGTCCTTCTGTCGTGTGGAGGGCAGGTGGGTGTCGCCGATACCGAAGAGCCGCATGGCCCTCTCATAGCGGAAGCCCTCGTCGCTGTCGGCACCCGCGTCCCAGCCCCCAAGTCCGGCGCCATGACAAAAGACAAGGAGGGCTGGAAATTGAGTAAACTGTGTTTACGCTCGGCTGTCTCAAAAGGCGTCAGTGCGACATGGGCTGGCCAACCCAAGGCCTCGGGTGGCGGTGCTTACATGTCGGATGTCTCTGATTCCGAGGTGTTGCGGTGCGGGGTCCCCGGAGGCCGGGCGGATTTCTTGACCGGCGGGTGGAGCATGGATGCTCCATCTTGGGTCGGGGAAAAGTGGTCCTCCCCGGGAACACGCGGCTGGCATGCATGGTGCTGGGCGTGGCTCCCTGCGCCGCTCCCGTGGAACGGGAGCGACCGTGGAGCTGCTGACCCCCCTTTAAGGAGTTTCCATGCACGTGTTGCGCAAGACGTTCGCGGCGACGGCCGCGGCCATGGCCCTTTCCGCCTGTGGCCCCCAGCCCGAAACGTCTCCGGAAGAAACGGCCCCTGAGACGCAGGTCCCCGCGGGCGTGGCGGACGACGCGGCCCGCGCGGTGGCCGACGCGGCCCGCCGCACGCCCAACGAGCTGGACGCGCTGTTCGCCAAGGCGGCGGCGGAGTTCAACGTCCCGGTGAGCCTGCTCAAGGCCATCTCCTACGTGGAGACGCGCTGGGAGCACGTCCTGGGCGAGGAGGAGTTCGAGGGCCGCCCGGCGGCGTTCGGCCTGATGGCCCTGCGTGGCCAGCTCATCA
>JBKGHI010000323.1:0-8785 GCA_046520405.1 Myxococcus sp. 1LA | reverse complement strand
CGCAAACCAGCGCCGCGCACCAGCGAGCGGGCCCAGCGCCCCGACCTGCGGAGGGCCCAGGCACCGGAGCCCCCGCCATGCCACGGGGCCCGGCCCCACGCACGGCCCCTACTCCTCGACGTTGCGCAGGAAGTCCGCCACGTGGGCGAAGCGCTGATCCAGAAAGCGGCGCAGGCCGCCGTTGATACCCCGCGCGTCCATGGCCCGCTGCATGGAGCGCAGCCACGCATCCCGCATGGCGACGCCCACGGGCAGGTGGCCGTGCCGCATGCGCAGCCGCGGATGGCCGTGACGCTCCGTGTAGTCCTGCGGCCCGCCCAGCCACCCGGCGAGGAACAGGCCGAAGCGCTCACGCGTGCCGCGGTTCACCCGGCCTTCCGCGTCCAGTTCGTGCAGGCGCGCCAGCTCGGGCTCGTGGGCATCCATGGCATCGTAGAAAGCCTCGGCCAGGGCCATGGCGGCCTCGGTGCCACCCAGCCGATGGAACGGCAGGTCATCCGGGCTCGGCACCCAGTCGTCTTCGGTGGGCATGTTCAGTGGCTGTACGGTCATGATTTCCTTCTACCGCTGGAAGCGCCTGGGTTCATGGGGACTCGACATCCGCCCGCGTGCACCCAGGTGATGGCAGGCGGACAGAGAGGCAGGCGATGCGCGGTCTGCTTGCCCTGGAAGATTTGACCTGGGCGAGAGGCGGTTGCTAGAGCCACGACCACCCGTGCCCATTTCCCCCCGCGTCGCACTGTCGCCTCCCGTGGTCTGGGTACTCGACGACAGCCCCGTTGAGACCCAGGCCATGTGCCGCGCGCTGGAATCCCACTGCCGGGTCACCGGGTATCTGGACGGCGCCTCCCTGCTGGAGTCCCTCACCCAGGGGCCCCCACCCGAGGTCCTCGTCCTGGACTGGCACCTGCCCGGCATGTCGGGCCTGGAGGTCTGCCGCTTCGTCCGGAGCAACCCCGCCACGGAGCACGTGCCCGTCCTGCTCATCACCGGCAACACGCGCGCGGAGGACGTGGTGGAGGGTCTGGCCGCGGGGGCCAATGACTACGTCTTCAAGCCCTTCCGCCCGGTGGAGTTCGCCGCGCGCGTCCAGGCCCTGGCGCAGTGGGAGCGCACCCGGCGCAAGACGTTGGAGGACGAACGGGCGCGGCGCCGGCGGCTGGAAGGCACCCTGACGGAGGTCCAGGCCGCCGAGGAGCGCGCCTGGCGCAGCGAGCTGCGCTTCCGGCTGGCGGCGCGCGCCACACGGGACGCGGTGTGGGAGTGGGACCCGCGCACCGGCCTCATGGACTGGACGAGCGGCCTGCACGAGGTGTTTGGCTACGCCCCCGGCACCATCCAGGACGAGCACCGCTGGTGGGAGGAGCGCCTGCACCCGGAGGACCGCACGCGCGTCGTCGCCGGGCTCCAGGCCACGCTCGACGGCGCCGTGCACGAGTGGCAGGACGCCTACCGCTTCCAGCGGGGAGATGGCTCGTGGGCCTATGTGTCCGACCGCTGCCACATCATCCGCGACGCGCAGGACCGGGCCACGCAGGTGGTGGGCGCGATGCAGGACATCACCGAGCGCCAGCAGGTCGAGGCCGCCCGCGCCCGGCTCCTGGAGCTGGAGCGCAGCGCCCGAGAGGAATCGGACCGGCAGCGCGCGATGCTGGCCACGCTCTTCGAGCAGGTGCCCGCGTTGCTCGGCGTGCTGAGCGCGCCGGACCAGCGCTGCGTGGTGGCCAACGCGCGGCTGCGGCAGCGCTTCGGACAGCGGCAACTGGTGGGGCGCACGCTCCGCGAGTCCCTGCCGGAGCTGGAGGGACAGAGCGTCCTGGAGTTGCTGGACACCGTCTTCGCCACCGGTGAGCCCTTCAGCGCCCGGGAGCTGCCCGTGCGCATCCCCCAGTCCCCTGACACGGGGCTGCCGGAGAGCTACTTTGACTTCATGTACCAGCCGATGCTGGACGCCGGTGGACGCCTGGCGGCCGTCATCCTCTTCGCGGTGGAAGTCACCGACTCGGTGCTGGCGCGGCGCAAGGAGTCGGAGCTGGCGCAGCAGATGAAGGCCCGCGCGGACTTCGAGCGGCAGCTCATCGGCATCGTCAGTCACGACCTGCGCAACCCGCTGGGCGCCATCACCCTGGCGGTGTCCATGATGTTGCAGCGCGGCCCGCTGGATGAGCGACAGGAGCGGCAGGCGCAGCGCATCCGCAGCTCCGCGGACCGCGCGACGCGGATGATTCGCGACCTGCTGGACTTCACCCGCGCGCGGCAGGGCACGGGACTCCCGGTGTACCCGCAGCCCATGGACCTGCACGAGGTGGTGCGCACCGCGTTGGACGAGGTGCACGCCGGCTGGCCGGACAGACATCTGGAGACGGCGTTCACCGGCGACGGCGCGGGCACCTGGGACCCGGACCGGCTGGCGCAGCTCATTGGCAACCTGGTGGGCAACGCCTTGCAGTACAGCCCGTCCGGCACGCCGGTGCGGGTGACGTCCCGGGGCGATGACGACGGCGTCGTGCTGGAGGTCCACAACCTGGGCCCGGCGATTCCGCCGGAGCGGCAGCCGCGCATCTTCGAACCGCTGGAGCGCGCCACGGTGCGTGCGGAAGACCAGGGCCGGCGCAGCATCGGCCTGGGGCTCTACATCGTGCGCAGCATCGTCCTGGCCCACGGCGGAACGGTGGAGGCGCGCTCCTCGGAGGACGAGGGCACCACCTTCACCGTGCGGCTGCCCCGCCATGCGCCCACGTCGCTGCCCGTGCGCCCGAACGGCGACGAAGCCGCGGGGTAGCTCGACTCAGGGCGCCCAGCGCTTGGGGCGGCGCTTGAGCGACGTCAGGCCCAGCCGGTCACAGAAGGCCGCATAGGCGGCGGCCGGCACGCCCTTCCACGCCAGGTCCTCCAGGGAGGACGTCCCCGGCAGCGGCGCGTCCGTCACCAACGTGGCCAGCCGCCGGTAGAGCAGCGCCGCGTCGCGGTGCTCGCGCAGCGTCGCGGCCAGCTTCTCCGCGCCTCGGGGACGCACCTTCCACTCGGACGCCTCCGCGGGGATGTCCTCCAGGTGGCCATGCGCGCTCAGCAGCGACGACGCGCCCTTCTCCCCGAAGCCCGGCAGGCCGGGGATGCCGTCCGCCGCGTCGCCCATCAGCGCCAGCAGGTCCGGCACGCTCGCGGGGGGCACGCCCAGCTTCGCGCGCACCGCGTCCTCGTCGAGCACCTTCTCCTGCCGCCGGTCCACCTGCACCACGCGGCTGCCGCGCACGCACTGGCCCAAATCCTTGTCGGGCGTGAGCAACCGCACCTGCTCCACCGTGTCCGCCCAGCGGGCCGCGGCGGTGGCCAGCGCGTCGTCCGCCTCCTGCTCCTTCATGGACCACGCGGTGACGCCCAGCGCGCGCACGGCCTCCTCCGCCAGGTCGAACTGCGCGTGCAGCTCGGGAGGGACGCCCTCGTCGCTCTTGTAGCCGTCGAACAGCGCGTTGCGGAACGAGCGGATGGGGTTGTCGAACGCCACCGCCACGTGCGTCACCGCCTCGTCCGCGTCGTGGAGCAGCGCGAGCAGCGAGGACATGAGCCCCACCGTGGCCTTCACGTCCTGCCCATCCGGCGCGGCATGCCCCGGCCGGGGTGAGAAGTGGGCGCGGTACAGCTCATAGGTGCCGTCGACCAGGTGCAGGCGCATGCCGCCCTCTCTACTCTTGGTGGCGCACGCCGGCCAGCGCCCAGGCGCTCCCGTGCAGGGAAGTCCCCAATCGAAAGGTGGAGCGCCCGCGCGGCCGCCCGCTCGCTCTTCGGCCAGCCCTGCCACGGTTGGATTGCCGGCCTGTCACCGAGGCCCCACCTCTACGTCTGGGCGCGCCATGGGCGCGTCCGCGTCCTCATGCGGCGGAGGTGGAGACCATGCGCCTGAAGCTCGCGGCGGTGCTGCTGGGTTTGACGATGGTGGGATGCGCCGGACGGCAGGTGCTTCCCGCGACGAACGAGCACCGCGTGCAGGCCGAGGCTTCGCTGCGCGCGGCGGAAGGCGCCGGGGCCGGCCGGGTGCCCGAGGCGGCCGTCCACCTGGAGTTCGCGCGGCAGCAAATCGCCGACGCGGAGCGGCTGTGGGTGGAAGGCGAAGAGGAAGCCGCGGAGCTGCGCTTCATGCAGGCCGAGGCGGACGCGGAGCTGGCGCTCGCGCTGGCCCGGGCCGTCCCACTGGAGCGCGAGTCCCGACGCACGGCCGCTCAGGCGGAGTCCCTGCGCCGCGGCCTGCCGTGAGCCGACGAACTTCGAGAGGAGAGCGACATGTTGAAGCGTGGATGGAAGGCCCTCGCTGGCGTCACGGCGCTGGCCGCCCTGGGGTGTGCGCATGCCCCGCCGCCACAGGAACTCCTCAACGCGCGCGCGGCGTACCAGGAGGTCTCCACCAGCCCCCAGGGCCGTGAACGTCCCCGCGACGTCGCGGCGGCCCGGGACGCGCTGCTGGAGGCCGAACGAGAGTACGACCGCAGCCAGGACTCCTCACGCACCCGCTCGTTGTCGTACGTGGCGCTGCGCAAGGCGGAGACGGCGGGAGCCCGAGGCACCGCGGAGCTGGCGGCGCGGCGTCAGGCCGAAGCACAGGCCGCGCTCCAGCAGGCCCAGGCGCGGCAGTGGCAGCGCTCCCAGGCGGAGCTGGATACGGCGCGCCAGCAACTCGCCCAGGCCGAGCGTGAGCGGCTGCGGGCCCTCCAGCAACAGCAGGAGGCCCGGCAACTCGCCGTGACACAGCAACAGGAGGCCGAGCGCATGCGGCTGGCGGCCCAGCGTCGCCAGCAGGCCGCGGAGCAGTTGCGGCAGGTGGCCCAGCAGCAGGAGGCCGAGGCCCGTCGCCTGGCGGAGGAGACCACGCGACTCCAGCAAGAGGAGCAGCGTCGGCTGCACGCCGAGGCCGAGTCCCAGCGCCTGGCCCAGGAGAACCACGAGCTGCTCCAGCGCACGGCGGAGTTGGAGGCGGAGCAGGAGGCGCGCCGTCAGGCGGAGCGGGCGCTGGAGCGCGAGCGGCAGGCACGGGTTGACGCGGAAGAGCGCGCCACCGAGGCCCTGACGCGCCTGGAGTCCACGACGCGCGACGTGAAGGTGCGCGAGGAGTCGCGGGGCCTGGTGCTGACCCTGTCGGGACAGGTGCTGTTCGAGTCCAACGCGGTGGACCTGCTCCCGGCGGCGCGCGAGCAACTGACGGAAGTCGCCACCGCGCTGAAGGAGACCGGCAGCCCCATGCTCATCGAGGGACACACGGACTCCATGGGCTCGGACGCGATGAACGAGGCGCTGTCGTACCGTCGCGCGGAGCGCGTGCGTGAGTTCCTCATCAGCCAGGGCGTGAGCCGCGACCGCATCGAGGTGCGCGGCCTGGGTGAGTACCGGCCCGTCGCCAACAACTCCACCCCAGAGGGCCGGGCCAACAACCGGCGCGTGGAAATCATCCTCCCGCGGGGCGAGGAGGCCGTGGGCGGCAGCGGCAGCGGCAGCGAGGCGCCCCAACCGTCGGAGCCCGAGAAGGCGCGGCCTCCGCGCTGAAGGCCAACGGCCACCGGGGTTGAGGTTGAATGCCCGCCATGGGCCCAGACGCCGTCCCCAGCCTGCTGACCACCGAACGCCTGCATCTGGTGCAACCGCCACCGGATGCGGCGTGGCGGGTGCTTGCGTACCACGAAGCGAACCGGGACCACGTGTCGGCGGTGTCACCCGAGCGGCCGGCCAACTTCTTCTCGGTGACGTACTGGCGCACGCGGCTGGCGCAGGACCGCGAGGACTTCCGTCGCGACCTGTCGCTGCGCGTGTTCCTCCTGCCCCGGGACCAGCCCTTCTCGCTGGCGCCCATCATCGGCAACGTGTCGCTCACGCACATCCGCCGGGGCCCGTTGCAGTCAGCGGACCTGGGCTACGGCCTGGACCACCGCTACGAAGGCCAGGGCCTGATGACGGAGGCGCTGCGCGCGCTGTGTGACTACGCCTTCGCCGTCATGGGCCTGCACCGCATCCAGGCCAACCACCTGCCGGAGAACCAGCGCAGCGCCGCGGTGCTCAAGCGGCTCGGCTTCCAGGTGGAGGGCCATGCGCGGGAGTTCCTGTTCATCGACGGCCAGTGGCGAGACCACGTCCTCAACGCGCTGATTGCCCCTGGCCGGCGTGACTGACGCGCGGGCTACTCGCCCCGCTTCGTCATGTCGAAGAGCGCTCGTGCCTGGGGGCCCAGGAAGCCGTCGAAGTCCGGCGTGCGCTGGGCAATCTCGAAGTAGGCGTAGGGCCAGGAGCGGGTACCGCCGCCCTTGAGCGCCACGGGGAGCGGCGCGGCCTGGGTGGCCGTCTGCCGCAGTGACGTCCCGGGCGCGCCCTCGATGTCGGCCTTCATCGGAACACCGGCCTCGCGCATGCGCCGCTGCCAGGCCTCCACGTCATCCACCGAACCGGTGAAGTGGTTCACCTTGCGGCCGAAGGCGAGCAGCCAGGCGCCGTACTGGGACTCCTTCTCCAGCTCCAGCAGCGCGGCCTCATCCGGCGGAGGCGGCGGGGCGAACCACGCGGCCAGCGCCTCCACGTCATCGGGAGGCGGCGGGTCCTCGGGCAGCGCGGCGAGCAGCTCCCGGGCGCGCGCGGACAGCTCCTCCTGCTTCAGCTCGGAGATGAAGACACGGGGCAGGCCGGCCGGATGTGACAAATAGATGGCGGACAGGTGCGCATCCGGAAAGGTGTACGCGCCCGCGGCCTTCCAGCCCAGCCGGATGAAGGGCTGGGAGAAGAGCGAGATGCCGCCACCGGGCCGGGCCAGCGAGCGGAGCGCGACATGGTCATTCTGGAAGCGGCCTCCGGAGAGCTGCACGAAGGTGCGCGCATAGGGCACCTCCGCGGCGTAGCGCTCCCACAGCAGGTCCAGGAGGCGGTGAGCGGAGTCGGTCGTCATGGCGCTTGAATCTAGCGCCGCCACCCTCCGAAGGCCGCTTTGGCGGCCATGCCACCGTCGGGTGGAAAAAAGAGCGGCGGCGCGCCTCCCCGGGTCCTTGGAGGGGACTTCAACCAGAGACGCGCGCCGCCGAGCAGCGAAGCTGCTGAAGACTCGCCTTGGAGTTTCGAGTCTTCACACCGATGGTATGCATTGACTTCTTCCCCGCCACTCCACCCGCCGCCCGGAAGCGAGCGCCCAAATAGGGTGAGCCGACGGAAAAGGCCAGCGCACCGCAAGCCACCACACCAACGCGGCATTGAGCTAGCTTGAAGCCCTGCTAATCCAAACTTTGTGACCGCAACATTCCACCAGAGATGTGTGAATGGCGGCTCACATCATCTGAATGAGAGAAATTGAGAACCGAGAGTCAATGCAGATGCTCGGGGAGCATGGGCAGGCCGTGGAAGAAGCGGCGCCCGCTTTCGAAGCGGCGGTGGAAGCAGAAGCGGTCATCCAGGTAGAGCCGGGCCATCTCCTCCTCGCCATACGCGGTGAAGAAGGTGGCGCGGGCTTCGTCGCACGCCGCCTCATACGCGGCGCGCAGGGCCTCCCAGTCCTCGGGTGGAGTCTCCTCGCCGCTGAGCCAGGCCCCCTGCTCCACGCCGTACTCGCGCTCCATCAGCTCCAGCTCCAGCGCCAGGCGGCACACGCGAGGCTCCTCGCCAATCGCCTCGTCCGCCATGATGGTGAGGATGTGGGCCACCAGGAAGAAGCCCGCGTCGGGAGGCACCACGCCCTCTTCACGCGCGGCGCGGAAGGCCACCAGCAACTGCGCGTCCATCGCGTCGTCCCCCAGCTCCAGCAACCGGGCGGCGAGGCCGCGCCACCGCGCCTCCACCTCCATGGTGGCCTGGAGGTCCAGTGCCTCGTCTCGCGTCTTCTTCATGGTGTGGCTCCTTCGGGAACTGCTCCCGAAAATCTCATCCGGGTCTGACGTCCATCCACGATTGCCAGGACGTCCGGATTTACGGCTGCTTGCATCCGCCGTTGGGCCGATGACGGCGCGGCGTGGTGACGTCCGTTGATGGACGCGTCATCGCCCAGCGAGCCATGCTGCGGGCCACCGTGTCCATTGACCTGCGCGCCGCGACGGCCTCGGACGAACCCTTCCTCTTCGTGCTGTACGCCAGCACCCGGGAAGCCGAGCTCGCCGCCTGGGGCTGGGCGCCCGCGCAGCGCGACGCCTTCCTGCGGATGCAGTGGATGGCGCAGTCCCATGACTGGGCGGCGCGCCATCCCCGCGCCGACCACCAGATGGTGTGCCTCCAGGGACAGCCCGTGGGCCGGCTGCTCGTCGCGAAGGACGCGGCGGAGTGGCGGTTGGTGGACATCGCCCTGCTGCCCGCGCACCAGGGCGGCGGCGTGGGGACCCGGCTGCTGACCCAGGTCCGGGACGAGGCCGGCGCAGCGGGCGTCCCGCTGCGGCTGAGTGTGCTGAGAACCAACCCCGCGCGCAGGCTGTACGAACGCCTGGGCTTCGAGGTGGACGCCGCGCCTCCCGAGGAGGCCGCCGCCCCTTACGTCTCCCTGTCGTGGACACCCGCGCCACGCCAGGGCTGATGCACAGCGAAACCATGCGCTGAAAACACGAACGGCCCGCGAGCTGATTGCCCGCGAGCCGTCGCATCCCCCCACTGCAATCGGTCTACAGGAACACGTTCTCCGGCGTCGGCGTGACGGTCCGCAGGTCGTGTCCCGCGGCCCCCGGCTCGGGCTGCTGAGGCGCGGCCGTCGTCCCGCCGCCACCCGAGCCACCGTTTCCACCGCACGCACCACCACCACCGCCCGCGGTGATGGCCTGGCTTGCGCCCGTGGGGTTCGCGGTGG
>JBKGHI010000322.1:0-8813 GCA_046520405.1 Myxococcus sp. 1LA | reverse complement strand
TCCGAGCGTCGCCGCGCTTCTCGCGCCGGTCGTCCCTCTCACCGCGCTCGCGCCGGTCACCCCGCTCCTTGCGCTCACCGCGCTCGCGACGGCCGCCCTCGCGGCTCTCGAACTTGCGCTCCTGCGGCGGCTCACGGCCCTCGGCCGCCATCGCCGCGGCGGCCTTCTCCATGCGCAGGTGGCTGAAGAAGTACTTCAGCAGGAAGGCGATGAGGTCATCGGCGTCCGCCCGCGGCTTGAGCTGCGCGGCCAGCGGCAGGAAGCCCTCGAAGACGGAGCCGCCCGCGGCCTCCTGGATTTCGCGCACGTGGCGCTCCGTCCACAGGCGCATGGCCTCTTCCGGGGCCGGCATCTCGCGCTTGTCGAACTTGATGCCGTACTTCTTCTCCAGCGCGGTGTACGTGGCCAGCTCGCGCCCGGAGAAGAGGTTGATGGCGGTGCCCTTGTTGCCGATGCGGCCGGTGCGGCCCACGCGGTGCAGGTACACCGCCGGGTCCTCCGGCAGCGAGTAGTTGATGACGTACTCCAGGCCGGAGATGTCGATGCCGCGCGCCGCGATGTCCGTGGCGACCATGAAGGCCACCTCGCCGCGCTTCACCTTGCCCATCACCCGCTCGCGCTCCTTCTGCGGCAGGTCCCCGTTGAGCAGCTCCGCGTCGAAGCCGTTGCGGTTGAGCACCGCCGTCACCAGCGCCGTGTCGTCGCGGGTGTTGCAGAAGATGATGGCGTTCTGCGGCTCTTCCTTCTCCAGCACGTAGATGAGGTTGCGCGGCTTGGGGAAGGCGTCCGACACGTCGTAGCGGATGTGGTGGATGTGCTCCACCGTGAAGACGTCGCCGGACAGCAGCAGCGTCTCCGCGTTCGTCGTGTAGCGCGCGATGAGGTTCTGGATGTCCGTGGGGACGGTGGCGCTGAAGAGCAGCACCTGGCGCGTCTTCGGGAGGCGGTCGAGGATGCGCGTGACTTCCTCGTAGAAGCCCTGGTTCAGCATCTCGTCCGCTTCATCCAGGACGGCGTGGTCGCACGCGTCGAGCTTCAGGTTGCCGCGGTTGATGTGGTCGAACACGCGGCCCGGCGTGCCGACGATGATGGGCGTGCCTTCCTCCAGCGCGTCCTCCTGCTGCTTCATGGAGGCGCCGCCGTAGATGGCCGCGATTTTCAGGCCCTTGTGCTTGGCGAGCGTCTTCAGCTCGTCCGCCACCTGGAGGGCCAGCTCGCGGGTGGGGCAGAGGATGAGCGCCCGCACGCGGCGCTCGTCGGCGGGAATCTTCTCCAGCAGGGGAAGTCCGAAGGCGGCCGTCTTTCCGGTGCCCGTCTTGCTGCGAACGATGAGGTCTTTTCCCTCCATGGCGGGCCGGAAGGCGCGGGCCTGGACGGGGGTGGGGTTGGTATAACCGCGCTCCGCCAGCGCTTGGCGGATGGGCTCTGACAGGTTCATGTCGTCGAAGCCGATGTCCGCGATGTACTCGGCGGGACGCGTCGGGGCTTCGTCAGGCGCCGGACTCCCCGGCACGTTTGGCTCTTGGATGTCGCTCATCGGGCATGGGCATAGCCCCTGCATTACCCTGTGGCAACAATCGCGGCACTTTGCTGTATGGAGCCCCCATGGCGAATGGGAGGAAAAGAACCAAAGGTACGTCCCCCCGACCCCGCGTGAAGCGGCCGGCCTCGCCCGGGGCTGGCGACGTCGTGGACGCCGAGGTGGAGGGGGCGGAGGTCGAGGCTCAAACGGACCCGGATTCCCTGGAACCGGATGCGGCCGAGTTGGCGGAAGTGGAGCCGGAGGCGGACCTGAGCACCCCCGTGGCCCCCCCGAAGGCCCTGGTGCGCGCTGACGACTCGGGGCTCACTCCGAGGGACCCGCTCCAGGCCTACATGGCCGAGGTGCAGCGCCACCCCCTGCTGTCCCGGGAGGAAGAGCTCCAACTGGCCCGGCACTACAAGGAATCCGGCGATGTGAACGCCGCCTACCGCCTGGTGGCGTCCAACCTGCGCCTGGTCGTCAAGCTGGCCCACGAGTACCACCGCAACCCGCTCTCCCTGCTGGACCTGGTCCAGGAGGGGAACATCGGGCTGATGCAGGCGGTGAAGAAGTACGACCCGGAACGCGGCGTGAAGCTGAGCAGCTACGCCGCATGGTGGATTCGCGCGTACATCCTCCGCTACATCATGGACAACTGGAAGATGGTGAAGCTGGGGACCACCGAGGCCCAGCGGAAGCTCTTCTTCAAGCTGCGCCAGGAGCAGGAGAAGCTCATCGCTCAGGGCTTCGAGGCCAGCCCCAAGCTGCTCGCCGAGCGGCTGAACGTCACCGAGCAGGACGTGGTGGAGATGGACCAGCGGCTGGGGCACGACGAGATGTCCATCGACGCGCCCCTGGGCAACGACGACGACTCGCGGACCACCCGGGCGGACCGCTACCTGCCGTCCAACTCCATGCCGGCGGACGAGCGCCTGGGCGCCGAGCAGCTCAAGGCCCTCTTCCGGGAGAAGCTTTCCGAGTTCGCCCGGACGCTGGAGGGCAAGGAGCGCTACATCTTCGAAAGCCGCCTCATCTCCGACGAGCCCCTCACGCTCCAGGACATTGGCGACAAGTACGGCGTCAGCCGGGAGCGGGCCCGGCAAATCGAGGCGGCCCTCATCAACCGGATGCGTGAGTTCATGCGTGAACACATCCCGGACTTCGACCTGGTGGCCAGCCCCAAGGCCTGACGGGTGGGGGAGGGGGGGGGCCGGGCACGCGGCCGGGCACTGGCGATATGCTGGAGGGCGCCCGGCCGTTTTCCCTCGCACCTCAGGGGACCCCCACATGCACCGCTCCACCCGCCTCGCGGGAGTGTGTCTCGTCGTCGCCACGTTGCTGACGCTCACGGGTTGTTCCGGCTCGTTGCGCAAGAACTACGTGCGCGACAAGGCGGCTGACCACGTCTACCGCAAGCAACTGGCGGAGCTGTGGCCCCACGTGCAGGAGGTGCTGCGCAGCCACGGCTACTCCTGGAAGGAGATGCCGGGGCGCTACGTGCTGGAGACGGAGTGGCTGGACTCCGGCGGCGGCAGCCTGGGGCCCGGCACGGCGTCCCGCTTCCTCGTGCAAGGCATCGTGCTCGCCAGCGGAGGCACCGCCCTGCGGGTGATGCGCGGCGACCGCCTCACCCAGTCCATTGGCGTGGGTTACGTGGACAAGGAAATCAAGACGCAGGAGGACTACGCCCAGGCCGTCAACGACAGCCAGGCCAGCGGCGTCCTGCCCACGAAGCAGAACTACTTCCGGGATTTGGAAATCGAGCTGGAGATTCTGCGCCGCAGTGACCCGGATGCGGCCGCGCGCTTCGACGCGGAAGCGCTGGCCGCACACCCCTGAGCCCCGCGGCGCGGCCCGCCCCTACTCCTTCGGCCAGGGGCGGGAGATGACGCAGGCGTTGATGCCGCCCACGCCCATGGACAGCTTGCCCGCGCAGCCCGCGGGCGCGGGGACGGCCTCGTCGAAGACGAAGCGGCCGTGGACGCGGGAAATCTGCTTGTTGAGCTCCGCTTCCTTCAGCGGCGTGGGGAACACCTTGCCCTGGCCGTAGCCCAGGTACTGGGCCGTCAGCTCCCAGCCGCCGCCGGCGGACATGCCGTGGCCGAAGGTGCCCTTGCGCGCGGTGATGAGCACCTGCTCGGGCAGCACGTCGCGGAGGTTCTGCACCTCCAGGAAGTCACCCGGGGTGGCGGTGGCGTGCAGGTCCCAGCTCCCCACGTCCTCCGGGGCGATGCCGGCCGCGCCCAGGGCCTCGCGGATGGCCAGCGTGGGGCCTTCCTTGGACGGGGTGATGATGTGGTCCGCGTCCGCGGTGACGCCCACGGTGATGGGCTCCATGCCCAGCGGCTTGAAGCCCTTGGCCGTGAAGTGCTCCAAGTCACCCAGCACCCACACCACGGAGCCGCCAGCGATGTGCGTGCCGCGCAGCGCGGTGAGGGGCTTGGAGAGGGCGGCGTCCGCGGAGATGACGCGGGCGTTGTAGAAGCCGCCCACGGTGAGCGGCATGGGCGGCGGGTCCGTCATGCCCATGACCACGGCCTTCGCCTGACCCAACTGGATGGCGTTGAGGGCCAGCCGCAGGCCGTAGCCGAACGACGAGCACGCGGCCACCGGGGCGAACGTCATGCCGGTGATGCGGCCCATCATCGAAATCTGCGAGGCCGGCGTGTTGTGGATGTTCCACAGCACGTTGGAGGACACGGCGTTCCACGGAGGCTCCGGCGACATCCACTTCTTCTGGAGCCGGGCGTTGCGCGTGCGCTTCTCCTTGATGACGGCCAGCTTGGCGGACTCCACGTCGCCGTCGTCGGGCACGCCAATGGCTTCGATTTCGCGCAGCTCGTCCAGGTACTCGCGCAGCTCCGGCGAGCGGCCCGCCCAGAAGTGCCACCACGCGTCCTCGGCCTCGTCGCGCGTGGCGTCGTCCACCGTGGAGGGCTCCGGCGGAAGGCCGGGCAGCGGCTCCTGGGACTCACGCCACTGCCGCAGGGCGCTGTTTCGCTCCGGCGCGGCCCAGAAGCGGTCCCACCGGCGCTGGGCGCGGTACAGGTCCAGGGAGATGGAGCGGATGGTGGGCAAATCGCCCAGGCCCGTGCCCACGTAGACGTGCGCGCGGGGCCCCAGCGCCTGCAGCTCCTGCTCCAGGCCGGGGTTCTGCGCCAGCGACTGGATGAAGGCGCCGATGGCGAACTGCGTCGGCTGACCCATCTTCCGCTCCAACTGCGAGAAGCGGCTGCCCGGGAAGCGCGCGTCAATCCACGGCTTGTAGTCGGCCAGGTCGAACTCCGGCATGCCGACGAGGAAGTTGTCGGGGCCGAAGCCGTTGAAGGGGGAAAGCCAGCTTTCGGCGGACGAGAGGTTGCGCTCGAACGCCTCGATGTTCCTGGACCGGGGGGCGACGACGCCCCAGCCGAAGATGCCTACTCTGCGCACGTGTGACGTTCCTTCGCCGCTAGGGGGCGAGCGGCTGAATCTTCAAGTTGTCGAAGTGAACCCGGTTCTTCCACCCGGAGAAGCCGAAGTACTGGTTGCGCGGCCCCTCCAGCGGGGCGGGGTCCTTGAGCGTCAGGAAGGGCTGGCCATCCAGCTCCCACGTCAGGGTGCCGCCGCTGCGGGTAATCTTGATGTGGTGGCGCTTGCCAGCCACCACCGCGGCGCCGTCTCGCACCGCCCGGTCATTCGTGTGCTCGTTCTGCCGGGCGATGGCGGACTGGGTGTTGCGCCAGCCACCGAAGATGAAGACGTAGCCGGTGGCGGTGTACTGCAGCCGCAGGTCGCCCGCGTAGAACGAGCGGCCGTCACCCCATGCCTCCACCTTGATGTCGCCCTCCGGGTTGTCCGTCCAGGCGTCGAATTCGATGGTGGCGTTGGTGGGGATGGGCTGCTTCAGCCACACCGGCCGGTTGTGCACCAGCTCCACCACCAGCGCCCCGTCCACGAGGCTCACCGCGGAGGGGTTGGTGACGTTCCACGCGTCCCCCAGCGTGTCGCGGTTGAAGTCGTCCGCGTAGGGGCCGGGGGGCGGCGTGGGCGCGCGCGGCGCCGCCGTGAAGGGCAGCTTGTCCGGCGTGTCCACCCGCAGGTTGTCGTAGAAAATCTGGGACTCGAAGCCGGACAGGCCCAGCCGGTCCTGCCCGGGGCCCTTGAGGGGCAACGGGTCGTCCAGCTCCAGCATCAGCTCGCCGTCCACGAACCAGCGCAGCAGCGTGCCGCGGCGCTCGATGCGCCAGTGGTACGTGCGGCCCGCCTGCACCGGCTGGCCGCGCAGCTCCACCCGGACCTTGGTGTCCTCCTTGAAGTAGCCGCTGGCCTTCAGGTCCACGTTCTCCTGGCCGCCGCGGGCGGCTCGGCGCCGGAGGGCGTCCCAGGAGGGCGCGTTCATGTCGCGCCGGCCAATGACGGACATGGAGTTGTTCCACCCGCCCTGCACCAGGATGTAGCCGGAGGACGGGTCCACGCCGTTGCCGAAGAGCTCCACCCGGATGTCACCGGCGGGCAGCTCGGAGCGGACGTCGAACTCCACGGCGACGTCATCCGGCAGCGGCGCCTGGAGCCACAGCGGGTTGTTCTTCACGCCCGGGGCGAGCAGCTCGCCCTGTGTCACGCGCCAGTAACCGCCCGTGGAGAAGAAGTCGCGCTGCACCACGGCCGGGTCGGAGAAGTCCTGGGTGTAGGGCAGCTTCGCCGTCACCTCCGCCCGTCCGCGCAGCAGCGCGTAGTGGATGAGCGGGTACTGGATGACGAGGATGAGGCCGACGAGCACGGCCCACCCCTTGCGAGTCAGCCCGGTCGGCTTCACCCACGCGGTGCCCGCGGACGGCTCCAGCGGGGGAGCGGGCTCCGTGGGGGACTGGTCCTGCTTCTCCTTGCGCCTGGCCTGACCCATCAATCCTTCCGGGGGGAAAGGCGGCGGAATGTACGCCCCGAGCAGGTGGACGTAAAGCACGGCCACCTGCCTCTGCGGGCTACTTGACCCCCCAGCGCTTTTCGAGCGCATGTTGCTCCGCCTGCCGCTGCTTGAGCCGCTCGCGCTCGCCGCGGAGCTTGTCCGCCTCCTCGGGAGAGGGTCGGACGGCCAGCTGATACACCGCGCCGGCCACCGCGAAGAGGCCCGCGGCGATGATGACACCCCAGGGCTTGCTGGCCACCGCCTGCACCACGCCGCCCACCTGGTGCAGCGCCGCGAGCGCGCCGATGACGAGCATCCACGCGCCCACCGCGGACGCCACCATCGCGGCCACCGCGCGCTGGAGCATGGCGCCCACCAGCCCGCCGATGATGAAGCCCGGCGCGAAGCCCAGCAGGAAGTCCTGTTGCCCGGCGATCTGCCCGGCCAGCAGGCCCAGCGGCACGCCCACGCCCAGGAAGGTGATGGCCGTGGGCAGCAGGAAGCCCAGCGCCATCAGCACCGCGGCGGCGATGGTGGCCATCCGGGTCACGTCCGGCAGGCCCAGCTTCATGACGAGGATGGGGGTCCACAGCAGCCCCAGCACCGCGCCAATGGGGCCCGCCAGCACGCGGAACATCTTGCCCCCGCCGGCGACGAGCAGCGTCACGCCCGCGACACAGCACACGATGCCCGCCCACATGGGCAGCAGCCGGTAGATGGCCACCCAGCCGGGCGGGTTGAACGTCTGGTACGCCCCGAGGGCCTGGAGGAGGCCTTCCATGGCAGATTCTCCTTGATGCGGTCCGCGGAAGCTTACGCGTATCGGACGGTTGCGAGTACGAGCAGGAGCACGAAGACGATAGCGGCAAGCAGGGCGAAACCGTAGAGGGCGCGTGGGGTGGCGGTGCGCCGCAGCAGCGCCTCCGCCTCCGCGCGGTCCTCGGCGGACGGGCTGCCCGCGAGGATGCGCTCGGCGTCGCGCCGTGCACCGGCCACGTCGCCCGCGTCCTTCCGGGCCCAGGCGGCATGGACCTCCGCCGAGCCGGGCGCCGGGGGCGTCTGTCCGCCTTTCGCCATGAAGCCTCTCTATACCGGGGAATGCGCGTACCCGTCGACGGTATATAGATACGCCCTATGTCCGCGCGGCGTCTGACCCGTCGAAACCTCCTGCTCGGCACCGCCGCGCTCGCCCCGTTGCTGTCCCGGCGGGCGCATGCCTTCGGTGAGAAGAATCGCTTCATCCCCGCCGTTGCCCGTCACAAGGGGCGCTGGGACACGCGGCTGTCCGGCCTGCGCCGCATCGCCTGGGAGCTGCAGCGCCGCACCTCGGTGGAGGTCGTCCCGGACGCGCGCCCGTTTCCGCTCAGCTCGCCGGACCTCTTCGAATACCCGTTCCTCTACTTCGGCGGCGAAGGTGAGTTCCCCCCGCTGGAGGAAGCCGAGGTGGACAACCTGCGCCGCTACCTGACGTATGGCGGCTTCATGCTCGCGGACGCCAACGACGCCAGCGACGGGGCCGGCTTCGACGCCTCCTTCCGCCGGGAGATGGCGCGGGTGCTGCCGCAGAGCCCCCTGGGCGACGTGCCGTCGAAGCACGTGGTGTTCAAGTCCTTCTTCCTGCTGGATGCGGCGCCCGGGCGGGTGCTCAACAAGCCCCAGTTGATGGGCTGCAACCTGGGCAAGCGCACCGCGGTGCTGTACTCGCAGAACGACCTGGCCGGGGCGTGGAGCCGCAACGAGTCGGGTGACTACGAATTCGATGTCTCACCGGGTGGTGAGCCCCAGCGCGAGCTGGCGGTGCGGCTGGGCATCAACGTGTGCATGTATGCCCTCTGCCTGGACTACAAGGACGATGCCGTCCACCTGCCGCTCATCCTCAACAAGCGGCGCTGAAGCACCGGCCCTCCGCCGAAAGCCTGGATGAACTCCCCCTCGTTCAACGCCTGGAAGCTCGTCACCCTCTCGCCATTGCCACCGTGGGCGCTGGTCCTGCTCGCCCTGGGCCTGGTGCTGGGTGTGCTGCTGGCCGCCTGGGGCGTGCGCCGTGAGCCCTCGCGCGGGCGCCGGGTCCTCCTGTGGGCCCTGCGCGTGGGCGCGGGCGTGGCCGCGCTCTTCTTCCTGCTGGAGCCCGGCATCCGCCACTTGCAGGTGGCGCGGATGAAGAACCGCGTCGCGGTGCTGGTGGACCGCTCCGCGTCCATGAGCTTCCCCGCGGAGGTGGGCGGGCGCTCGCGCTCCGAGGAAGTGGCCGCCTTCCTGGAGCGGGCGGCGCCGCGCCTGGCGGAGCTGCAGGACCGCTTCACGGTGGAGCTGTACGGCTTCGACCCGGAGCTGGCGCCGGTGACGTTGGAGGCGCTGAAGACGCCCGCGCGCGCGGGCACCACGGACCTGCTGGCCGCGGTG
>JBKGHI010000321.1:0-8844 GCA_046520405.1 Myxococcus sp. 1LA | reverse complement strand
CTCCAGCGGCGCCCGACGCCAGCAAGCCGCGTCCGGCGCGGCGCCCACGGCGGAAGCCCCGCCTCCCGCGCCCGAGAAGGTGGACCCGGGCGTGTTCGACAAGGCCCTCAAGGACTACTTCGACGGCAAGCCTCGCGACGCCGCCGGGCCGCTCTACGCCTGGCTCCAGGCCGCGCCCAAGACGGATGAGAACTACGCCTGGGGTCAGTACTTCCTCGCGCGCAGCCTCATCGACCTGGGGCTGACGCACGCGGGGGCCTCGTACCTGGCGCGCATCGCGCGCGAGCGCTCCAACCCCAACGTGATGCCGCGCGCGCTGGACGCGCTCAAGTCGCTGACGGACCGGCCGCACGACGAGGTGATGATCGACGAGCAGGTGTTCGGCGCGTTGGATTTGGGCTTCCTCCCGGAGGACACGGGCGCGTACGCGCACTACCAGCAGGGCCTGGTGGACCTGCGCGTGGGCAACGAGCGCTGGGCCAACACCCACTTCGCCAAGCTGTCGGAGACGAGCGCCGAGGCCAGCCGCGCGAAGTTCGCGCTGCTCGTCACCCGCCTGAAGCAGGTGAAGGAGCCCTCGGACGAAATCATCGCCGACTTCCTCGCGCTGTCCGAGGACGAGAAGCTCACCCGCGAGGCGCGCAACGAGGCGGCGCTGGCGGTGGCCCGCCTGCGCTACGAGCGCAAGGACTTCCAGGGCGCGCTGGAGGCGTACGACCGCGTGAAGCTGCCCGAGCTGGACCCGGGCCGCGCCAGCCTCTACCTGGAGGAGGCGTGGACCCGCTACAAGCTGGGCGAGCTGCGCGCGTCGCTGGGCATCATCACCACGCTGGACGCGCCGTCCTTCCGCGACGAGTTCCTGCCGGACAAGTACCTGCTGCGCGCGCTCATCTACCGGGACCTGTGCCATTACCTGCCGGCCAAGCGCGCCGCCAAGGAGCTGACGCGGCGCTTCGCGGACTCGCTGGAGGCGGTGCGCAACCGCGAGGACCTCACCCAGGACGTGCGCCTGCGCCGGGCCGCCAACGCGCACGGAAGCACCCAGCGCGCCGCGCGCTTCCTGCAGACGCTGGAGCTGGAGGGTGAGCGGCTGGGCCGCTACGCCGGCAGCTTTGGTGACCGGCTCTTCTCGCACCTGACGAAGCTCTACGACTTGTCCCGCGCCGAGGCGGTCCGCGTCCATGACGCGCGGCTGGCCGAGGCCGTCCGCCAGGAAGCGGACACCCTGCTGCGCGCCGCCGAGCAGGTGCGCCTGATGGAGTACGAAGTGGGCCTGAAGCTGTACGAGCGCGTGAAGAAGGGCGCGCGGATTGTCGCGCCGGAGGACGAGCAGATTCTGTCGCCCACGCAAACGGCCTACCGTTTCGACGGCGAGTACTGGAACGACGAGCTGCGCTCCTACCGGGTTCGCATCGACAGCCGCTGCATCGAGGAGACGCCATGACCGGCCACCTGACGGGCCTGATTGCCGCCGCGATGCTCGCGGCGCCCCGGGTGGCGCCGGACGCCCTGGCCCGGGCGTCAACCCGATTGTCTCCAAGGCCAAGGAGCGCGAGGAGCTCGTCGCCAAGCTCAAGCGCGACATCTTCAAGGTGGACCGCGCCATCGGCGAGACGGAGCGCCTCATCTCCAAGAGCCGCAACGCGCCCTACCTGCCGGACCTCCAGTTCCGGCTGGCCGAGCTCTACGTGGAGAAGAGCCGCTACGTGTACTACCACCAGGCGGAGTCGCGCCCGGAGGGTGCCAGCGGCGCCATCGTGTCGCCGGAGACGCGGCTGCTGAAGCAGAAGGCCGTGCAGATGTACTACCGGCTGCTGCGCGAGTACCCGGACTTCAAGGACGGCGACCAGGTGACGTTCTACCTGGCGCACGAGCAGCGCGAGCTCGGTCAGTTCGACGAGATGCTCAAGACGCTCGGCGACCTGACGCGCAAGTTCCCCGGCAGCCCGCTGCGCCTGGAGGCGGAGCAGATTCTGGGCGACCACTTCTTCGACAAGGCCGACCTGGTCGAGGCGGAGAAGCACTACCAGGCGATTCTGGAGGCCCCGCCCTCGCCGGTGCACGACCTGGCCCGCTACAAGATGGGCTGGATTCGCGTGAATCAAGCCAAGCACGCGGAGGCCGTCACCTTCTTCGAGGCCGCGGCCGCCAGCGCGCCCCTGCCTGGCATGGACGCGAAGAAGGCGCTCAACGTCAAGCGCGAGGCCCTGCTGGACCTCGTCTACAGCTACACCGAGGCCAAGCCGCCCAAGGGCGCGCTCAACTACTTCGAGAAGCTCAGCGACAGCCGCGCCACGTACGCGCTCGCGCTGGACAAGCTGGGCAACCGCTACTTCATCAAGCAGCAGTACGAGTGGGCCATCCCCGCGCTGCGCAAGCTGATGGAGATTCAGCACGACCCGGAGCTGGACCTGGAGCGTGGGCAGAAGCTCTACGACGCCCTCAAGGCCTCCAAGGGCAAGGTGCTGCCGGACCCGGAGGATTTGCGCATCCTGGTGCGCGCCGCGGTGCAGAGCAAGACGGACCCCGAGCTGGCGGAGGCCGAGCGCAAGAAGCACCTGGTGGAGCTGGAGGAGATGGCGAGAGACCTCTCCACCCTGCTCCACGTGGAGGCGCAGAAGAAGAACGACAAGGCGCTCTACGTGAGCGCGGCGGATGCGTACCAGACGTACCTGGGCCTCTTCCGGCCCGACCAGCACGTGCGCACGATGATGAAGAACCGCGCGGACGCGCTGTTCTCCGCCAACGAGTACCCCGAGGCCGCGCGCCAGTTCGAGGAGCTGGCCCGCTACCACGTGAAGGCCAAGGACGCGAAGGGCGAGGAGGAGGCCCTCAACGCCGCGCTGCTGGCGCACTTCTCCACGCTCAAGCCGGAGGAGGCGCAGAAGCGCAACGCCTTCGAGGTGGCGGACGCGCGTCAGGCCATGAAGCTCTTGGGCGCCGACTTCGTGTCGCGCTACCCCCGCAGCGAGAATGCCCTGGTGGTGAAGTTCAACATCGCCCGCGCCTACTACGAGGACGGCGAGTACCCGAAGGCCGCGGAGCTGTTCACCGCCTTCGCGCTGAGCCACCCGCAGCACAAGGAAGCCCCCGTCGCGGGCAACCTGGCGCTGGACAGCCTGCGGCAGCTCAACGACTTCAAGGGCCTGGACGAGACGGGCAAGAAGCTGCTGGGCGCGCCGCTGCCGGCCAGCTTCCGCGCGGACGTGCAGAAGATTCTCACCCAGAGCCGCGCCGAGGCGCTGGATGAGCTGGCCCTCCAGAGCGCCCAGGAGACGGGCGACGTCATCCAGGGCCTGGTGAAGGTCGCGGACGAGAACAAGAACTCCGACATTGGCGAGAAGGCGCTCTACGGCGCGTTCACCGCGGCGCGCGAGAAGCGCGACATGCAGGCCGAGCGCGAGCTGGGCGCCAAGCTGGTGCAGGACTACCCCAAGAGCCAGTACCTGTCGGACGTGCTGCTGACGCTGGGCCGGCACGCGGCGGAGGCCGCGGCGTTCGGCGAGGCGGCGAGCTGGTTCGAGCAGGTGGGCCAGAAGCTGGGCGGCGACTTCGCCGCGGTGGACGGCTGGCTGGCCGGCGCGCGGCTGCGCATGGCGCTGGGCGAGTACAAGGAGGCGGCGAGGGATTTGGAGGCCGCCACCGACATCGCAGGCGCGCGCAAGGCGGAAATCCTCGTCCTGCTGGCGGAGACGCGGCTGAAGCAGAAGGACTACGCCCGCGCGAAGACGGCGGCCGAGGCCGCGCTGAAGCTGGACCGCCACAGCGCGGCCGCGGCGGCGGTGCTGGCCGAGGTGCAGGCCACCACCGCGCCCACCGCGCCCGCCGACGCGCTCATCGCCACCCTCACCACCGCGGTGCAGGGCCCCAACGGCGGCACCGAGGAGGCGGCGAAGGGCCTGTGGTACCTGGGCGAAATCCTCTACCGCGGCTACAAGGACCTGTCCGCGGAGCAGGTGGAGGAGAAGGTCGCCGCGCTCCAGAGCCTGGAGGGCATCTACACGCAGGCCGCGTCGCTGGGCTACGCGGAGTGGGCGGTGGCCTCGCTGTGGAAGCTGGCGCTCGCCTACGGGCACATCGCGGACGTGGTGGAGGGCACGGCCGTTCCCGCCGGCCTGTCCGCCGCGGAGGCGCAGCAGTTCCGCGCCGCGGTGAAGGAGCAGGTGACGCCGCTGAAGACGCGCTCGGAAGAGGCCTTCAAGGCCTGCCTGTCCCGCGCCGAGTCCCTGGAGGTCTTCAGCGCCGCGGTGGTGGGCTGCCGCGCCCGCACGGAGACGGCGGCGCTGCCGGTGCCGCAGCCAGGCACGCCCACGCAGCCGGCGTCGCTGGAGGAGCTGCGCAAGAAGCCGAGCGCACGCTCAACGCGGAGGCGCTGGAGGCGCTGGGCCTGGCCTACCTGGACGCGCGTCAGTACGGCATGGCGCAGCTCACCCTGGGCCGTGTCACGGAGCTTCAGGACACGCGGGCCTCGGCGCACTCGGCGCTGGGCCTGGCGCTGCTCCACATGGGTGACGCCATGGGCGCGCGCGAGGCGTACGGCCGCGCCATGGACTCCGACCCCACCTTCGGCAAGGCGCGCCTCAACCTGGCCGCGCTGCGCTGCCGCTTCGGCGACGTGGACGGCGCCCGCCGCGAGCTGGCCGTGCTCAAGGACGTGGCCTCGCTGGGCGGCAACGACGTGGACGGCGGGTGGAAGGCATGCAAGTGAGGCCCGCGCGTGCATCGTGGCTCGGCGCGCTGCTCGCCGCCGCCCTCTGCGCCTGTGGCGAGGAGGGCGGCCAGTTGGAGGGCAGCGTCACGTCGCTGCTCGACCTGCGCTACGACCGCGCGGAGGCCCAGCTCTCCGAAGGCGAGCTGGCGGTGAACTTCGTCACCCAGCAGGGCACGGGCACCAACACGGTGCTGAAGGTCAGCGCCCGGGTGGCGGACATGATTCCGGAGGGCTACACCGGCTCGCTGGACGTCAACCTGGCGGAAGTCCTGGCCACCGGCGCCCAGCGCGGCGCCATTGGCCGCAACGTGCTGGACGAGCCGGCGCGGACCTTCCCGGAGCTGCGGGTGGGCGGGCTGAAGGTGAAGGCCCTCCCCACCCAGCAGGGGCAGCGCATCTCCGGCGAGTTCCACGTCACGTTCGTCAACGGCACCCACACCTATTCCGGGCGCACCATCTTCGGAAGCTTCGAGGCGACGGTTCCATGAAGCGCTTTGTCCTGCTCACCCTCCCCCTGCTCTCCGCGTGTGGCGCCAGCTACAACATGCGCGTGCCCGACTCGCTGGAGAAGAAGCTCCCCTACGAGGCGCGCATCGAGCTGCTGGAGGCGGAGAACAACCTCGCGCTCGCCATCGACAAGGTGGACGAGGCCGACAACGAGATTGGCCGCGCCCGCGACAACATCCGCCGCGCCCGCTCCCGCCAGGAGGCCGCCGAGGACGAGGTCGACCGCGCCACGGATGAGGTGTCCCGCGAGGTGGCGAAGCTGGCCATCGCCGAGGCCGAGGCCCGCGTGGAGTACCTGCGCGCGCGGCAGCGGCTCAGCGTGGGCCTGCGGGACGTGGAGCGGCTGGCGCTGCGCTGCGCCTTCGCCGAGTTCGAGCTGGCGCGCCTGCACGCCGCCCGGAAGGCGAAGGTCGAGGGCAGTGAGCGGCTGGACCAGAAGGAGTTCGAGGAGCAGGTCTCCGAGTGCAAGGCGGAGGTGACGGAAGAGCGCGCCTCGCTCGCGGGAGACGAGAAGGAAGAGAAGACGGCGCGGGAGGCGTGGGAGGCGAAGAAGGCGGCGCTCGCGAAGAAGACCTTCGACGCGCGTGCGAGTCCCTACGTGGAGAACCTCTAAATGAAGACTGCCAGCTTCCTGGTGCTCCAGCTGCTCACCGCGCAGGCCTCCGAGCCCGACACGGCCACCCTGGAGCGCACCGCCGCCGTGGAGAGCGCGCGGTTGGCGGAGTCGCCCGACGACGCGGATGCCCTGTACCGGCTGGGCACCGCCTTCCTCGCGCTCAACACGCCGAAGAAGGCCGTGGCGCCCCTGAAGAAGCTGGTGGCCCAGGAGCCGGACCTCATCCCGCCGAAGCTGGCGCTGGCCCGCGCGCTGCGGCTGTCCGGTGAGCCGGAGCAGGCGCGCGTGGTGCTGGACACGGCCATCGCCGCCTTCCCCGAGGAGTCCACCCTCCGCGCCGAGCGCGGCCTGCTGGCCCGCGTGCTGGACGAGCGCGACGTGGCCATCAGCCAGTACGCCGTGGCCGTGGAGCTGTCCTCGAAGGACGCGGAGCTGCGCTTCAACCTGGGCGAGGCCCTGCAGCGCGCCAGCCGCACGGACGACGCCATCGAGGCCTACCGCGAGGCGCTGAAGCTGGACGCCAAGCTCAACGTGGCCCGCGTGAATCTGGGCAAGGCCCTGGCGGAGAAGGGGCTCAACGGCGAGGCCAAGGAGACCCTGCGCGAGGCCACCCGGCAGAAGCTGGGGGATACCGAGGCGCACTACAACCTCGGCGTGCTGCTCATGCGGGAGAATGACCTGGACGGCGCCATCGCCGAGTACCAGCGCACGCTCGCCGCCGACCCGAAGCACGCCAGCGCGCACAACAACATGGGCGTGGCGTTCAACGAGAAGGGCGACCCGCGCAAGGCCACCGAGGCGTTCCTCAAGGCCATCGCCGCGGACCCGAAGTTCGCCGAGGCGCACTTCAACCTGGGGCTGGCGTACTACCAGTTGGGCGACAACGTCCGCGCCCTGAAGGCCTTCGAGAAGGCGGTGGTGCTGGAGCCCCAGCGCTCCAGCGGGCCGTACACGCAGTTGGGCCACCTGTACCTGACGCAGGGCAAGAAGAAGCAGGCCGTGGAGGCCTTCAAGAAGGCCATCGAGAAGAGCGCCGAGGACGGGAAGAAGACGACCGAGGCGTACCAGGGCCTGGCTCGCGCGTGGCTCAGCCTGGGCAAGGCGGACGAGGCGGTGGCCACGCTGAAGACGGCCGTGGAGGCGTTCCCGAAGGACGCGAGCGCCCGCGCCGCCTATGGCGAGGCCTTGCGCGCCAAGGGCGACCTGGACGGCGCCATCGTGGAGTACGAAGAGGGCGTGAAGCTCGCGCCCACGCCGGAGAACCGGCTGGCGCTCGCGGACGTGTATGCGCAGAAGCGGGTGAGCGCGAAGGCCCGGCCGCTCTATCAGGCCCTCCTGGATGAGGAGCCCGGCAATCGCGCCGCGAAGCTGGCGCTCGCGGACCTGCTGCTGGCCATGGGCGACTATGTGACGGCGGAGGGGTTGCTCAAGCCGAAGGACGGCGAGGAGGCCGACACCGCGGCGCTGGCGCGGCTGGGCATCGTCCACTCCCGTCGCGGGAGGCCGGAGCTGGCGGTGACGGAGCTCGAGGCGGTGGTGGCGAAGGACCCGGCGCAGCTCGACGCGCGGGCGGAGCTGGGCTTCATCTACCTGCGCGGCGGTGACGGCGCGAAGGCGAAGAAGGTGCTGACGTCCGTGCTGTCGGTGGACCCTCGCCATCCGCTGGGCCTGCTGTACATGGGCCACACCCTGTACCAGCAGGGGAACCCCAAGAGCGCCGAGAAGTCCTTCCGCAACGCCGTGCAGGCGGACCCGAACTTCGCCGAGCCGCACAACGCGCTCGGGCAGTTGCTGGAGGCGACGAAGCGCGTCGACGAGGCGAAGGATGCCTACAAGATGGCCGTGCAGTTGCAGCCGGACCATTCAGACGCGAGGGACGCGCTGAAGCGGCTGACGGCGTCCGCGCCCACGCCGTAGGCCATGCCAGCTCGGGCGTGCGGCTGCGCGGGTGTCACTTCCGCGCAGTCCTGCCTTCGAATCACCTACTCCGGCACGCCCAGCAGCACCGCGCCCACGGCGACGAGCGCCGCGCCTGACAACTGTCGTCGGCCCAGGCGCTCCCCCTGGAGTGCGGCGAGCACCAAGGCGAAGGCGATGGAGGTGTTCCGAAGCGTCAGCACCGCGCCGGCCCCCCCTCCCGCCAACGCCGTCAGCAACAGGCCGAACGACAGCGCGGAGATGACTCCCGCCGTCAGCACCAGCCCCGGTGCCAGCAAGGCCTCGCGGCGGAAGGCCATCCACCCCTGCTGCCGGCCCCGCTCCAGGATGAGCACGGGCAGCGCGACGAGCAGGCCGGTGGCGAACAGCGCCGGCGGCTGCGCGCCTGTCCCCAACGCCAGCTTGTAGCTCAGGTGGTAGCCCGCGATTCCCACCGCCGACAGGGCCGCCCACGCCACGCCCGTGCCCGTGGGCCCGGCGGGACGGGACAGATTCATCACCGCCAGCCCGACACAGAGCAGCGCCACGCCCGACACCGTCCACGAAGACACCGCCTCTCCCAGCCACACCACGGAGACGGGCCAGACGAGCAGCATCGCGCCGCCCCGGGACACCGTGTACGCGAGCCCGAGCGGCGACTGCCGCAGCGACCGCGCGAGCCCCGCGAGGTACACGCTCTCACACACGCCCGCCCACAGCGCCCAGGCCAGTCCCTCCACGCGCGGAAACGCGGGACCGCGCATCCCCAGCGCCCAAATCCCACTGGCCACGATGACCACGGAGATGACGCTCACCACGCCCACTTCCGGGTTGGGATGACGCTGGAGCAGCGCGTTCCAGGCGGCGTGCAGGAACGCGGACGACAACACCCACACCAGCGCGACAGTCTCCAACACGGCACCTCGAAGACGACCGACGCCCGTGACTACCTCAATCGCCACGCGTGCGCAGCGCCCCTCCGTAGAGACTGTTCGAGCTCGCTGTTCGGAAATGTCGGGGGTTTTGCGCTGCGAAATCTCCCGACATTTCCGAACAGTTATCCACGGGGCTGGCGCCCGACCCACGAGGAATG
>JBKGHI010000320.1:0-8923 GCA_046520405.1 Myxococcus sp. 1LA | reverse complement strand
GCGGCCCGTCGATGTTCGCCGGACCTGCCCGCCCCCCGCCGCGCCCGTCCCGGACCTCTCGTTCGACTTCAACGAGCCGCCGGCCCCTGCTTCGGATCCGTTCGCCGCCGACTTCGGCTCCGCGCCGGCCCCCGCGGCGGACCCGTTCGCCATCGACTTCGCGGAGCCTCCGGCACCCGCTCCGGCGGCCTCCGTCAACCCGACCCTGGACTTCGGTGACGTGGACTTCGGCGCGCCGCCGTCGGCCGCGTCGCCCTCCATTCCGGACTCGCTCGAGTTCGACCCCACCGCCCGGCCGGATGACGACCTGGAGGCGGACCTCTCCGACCCGCTGCCGCCCCCGCCCAACGCCGGCCCCGCGGACGGCCTGGAGATGCTGTCCTTCATCGACGACGCGGCCGGCAAGGACGGCGGTGCCCAGGCGGGCGCCAAGGTGCGCCGCTTCCACGTCCGTCGGCGCTCGGGCAAGGTGTTCGGCCCGTTCGACGAGGGCGTCATCGTCAAGATGCTCGAGGACGGGCAGCTCCTCGGGAACGAGGATGTGTCGCAGGACTCGGAGACCTGGTCCGCCATCGGCACGGTGCCCACCTTCGCCGCCGCCATCCAGCGGCTCATGGAAGGCCCCGCCAAGCTGGTGACGCCCGCCGCCGCGCCCGCCACGGCCGTCGTCGACGCGCCTCGCGAGGACGGCGCCAGCCCGCAGCAGGCCAACATGAAGCGGCTGGAGCAGCTTTATGAAGGCCGCATGGCCGCGGTCTCCGTGGTGGACCGCAGCGGCAACACGGAGAAGTGGAAGAAGCGCGTCCCGATGATGATCGCCGCGGGTGTCGCCGTGGTGGTGGCGGGCATCGGCGCGGGCACGGAGTTCGCCACGCGTTATGGCGCCTTCGGCCGCCGGGCCCTCTTCCCGACGCGCGTCGCGGACGGCTCGGCCCAGGCGAAGCAGGTGGAGGCGGCGAAGCAGGCGCTGCTGACGGACACCTTCGACAGCTACAAGCAGGCCCGCGAAATCACCGCCAAGGTGCTCCAGGAGAAGGAGTACCCGGAGGTGCGCTCGCTGTGGTGCCAGTCCGTGCACTACCTCCAGCGCCGCTACGCCGCCGGCAATCCGAACGAGATGAGCCGCTGCCGGCAGGACCTGGCGGAAATCGAGTTCCTGGGCGAGAAGGACGTGGACTTCATCAAGGCGTCCGCGGCGCTCGCCCTCACCTCGCGCCAGGCGGACTCCGTCCTCCCCGCCCTGAGCGACGCCTACAGCCGCGAGGACGCCCAGTCCGACCTGGAGCTGGCCTTCGTGCTGGCCGAGGCCTACGCCCAGAAGCGCGACGAGAAGCGCGCCCTGGACACACTGAAGAAGGTGCTGGCGAAGAATCCGAAGTCCGCCAAGGCCCACCACGCCATGGGCAACCTGCACCAGGCCGCCGACCGCGCAGACGAGGCCGCCGCCGCCTATGCCGCGGCCCTGGAGGCGGACCCCAAGCACGTCGCCTCCGCGGTGGAGCTGGCCGCGGTGGAGCTGCTGGTCCGCAAGGACGCGGAGAAGGGCTCCGAGGCCGTTGAGCGGGCGCTGGCGCCGGACGTCCAGTCCGCGCTGGGCCCCGCGGAGCTGGCCCGCGCCCGCGGCCTCAAGGGCGTGGCGATGTTCCAGAAGCACCAGCCGAAGGAGGCCGAGGCCGAGCTGAACGCCGCCCTGGAGATGGACGCGAAGTCCACGTTCCTCCGCGGCCAGCTCGCACGCGTGCTCCGCGCCCAGCGCAACTTCGACGGCGCCCTGCCCATCTACAAGGCGCTGGCGTCCGAGGAGGGCAGCAACCTGGAGTTCGCGGACGGCCACATCACCGCGCTGGTGATGACCGGGAAGATGCAGGACGCCCTGGAGGCCGTGAAGAAGGCCAACGGCGTGTTCCCCAACGAGGCCCGCATCGCCTACCTCTTCGGACGCATCGAGGACGCGCTCGACAAGCTCTCCGACGCGGAAGGCCACTACAAGCGCGCCATCGCCGCGGACGAAAACCTGGTGGAGGCCCGCCTCTACCTGGGCCGCTTCTACCTGGCCCAGCGCCGCAACGTGGAGGCGCGCACCCAGCTCGAGGAGGCGGTGAAGAAGGCCCCGGAGCACGCGGGCGTGCGCTCTGGCCTCGGCGAGCTGGCCCTGGCGGAGAACAACGCGCTGCTGGCGCAGCAGGAGTTCGAGCGCTCCGTGCAGCTGGACCCCATCCTGGCGGACGCCCACCTGGGCCTGTCCCGGGTGGCGCTGCTGACGGACGACCTGGAGACGGCGAAGACGGAGGCCAACCGCGCCCTGGAGCTGGACCCGCACCTGCTCAAGGACGGCCGGCTGCAGCGCGGGCTCGTGCTGTGGCGCCTGGGCCAGTTGGAAGAGGCCGTGGCGGAGCTGGAGAAGGCCAAGACGGAGGATCCGCGCTCCACCACCATCCCGATTACCCTGGGCGCCGTGCTGCTGGAGCGGGGCGACTTGCCGGGCGCGGAGAGCAACCTGGGCCTCGCGCTGAGCAACGAGCCGTCCAACCACGAGGCGCTCTACTACCTGGCGCTGGTGAAGGCGAAGCGGCTGGAGTTCACCCAAGCGCTGGACAACATGCGCAAGGCCGTGGAGCGGGCGCCCAACCGCCCCGACTATCACTACGCCTACGGCGTCATCCTGAGGGACGCGAAGAACCTGCCGGACGCCATGGCCGCCTGGCACAAGACGGTGGAGTTGGACGCCAGCCACGCCGACGCCCACGAGGCGCTGGGCCACGCGCAGTTGGAGAGCAGCCAGTTCGACGAGGCCATCACCTCGTTCGAGGCCAGCCTCAAGGCCGACCCCCGCCGCACGCGGGTGCTGGGCTCCATTGGCGATGCGTACTTCGCCGCCGCGCGCTGGAACGACGCCATCAAGCGCTACCAGTCGGCCCTGAAGGCGGACCCCAAGCTCACCTACGTCTATTACAAGGTGGCCCGCGCCTTCACCGAGCAGGCCCAGCACGCCAAGGCCATCGACTGGTACCGCAAGGCCACCAGCCTGGATTCGGAGAACCCGATGGCCTACTACTACCTGGGCTTCGCCTATAAGGAGCGCAACAAGAAGCGCGAGGCGGTGCAGGCCTTCAAGGACTACCTCTCCCGCAAGCCGGACGCGACGGACAAGAAGGACATCGAGGACGAAATCTACGACCTGCAGAACTGAGGTCGTTGGCCGCCGGACGCCTCTGGGGTCCGGCGCCTCCCCTGCCCCACGGAGTCAGGGCGGAGGGGCACGCGGCGTCCGGCCTTGAGCACCCCAGGCGTGAGGAACCTTGCTGGCCTCACCCGGCGTGACTACAAGGCGTGCTCCATGCTGGACCTCCGGAACGTTGCGCAGAACTTCGATGCGGTGGTCGCCCGGCTCAAGACGCGGGGCGGCAACCTGGATTTGGGCCCCTTCCAGCGGCTCTTCGCCGAGCGCCGCGAGCTGTATGTCTCCGTGGAGTCGCTGGCCGCGCGCCGCAACGCCGCCAACGAGGAGATGAAGCGCAAGGCGAAGGAGGACCCCAAGGCGCTCGACGCGCTCCGCGGCGACCTCCGCGCCGTCTCCCAGGAAATCAAGGAGAAGGAAGCGCGCCTCAAGGAAGTGGAGGAGGAGCTCAACCGCATCCTCCTGCTCATCCCCAACGTGCCCCATGAGTCCGTCCCCGAGGGCGGCGGCGCCGAGGACAACGTCCAGGTGGCCATCTGGGGCCAGAAGCCGGACCTGCTCTTCGCCCCCAAGCAGCACTTCGAGCTGGGTGAGAAGCTGGGCATGCTCGACTTCGAGCGCGCCGCCAAGGTGTCTGGCAGCCGCTTCACCTTCTACAAGGGCGCGCTGGCCCGGCTGGAGCGGGCGCTCGTCACCTTCATGATCGACGTGCACACCAGCAAGGGCTACACGGAGCTGCTCCCGCCCTACCTGGTGCTGCGCGAGACGATGATGGGCACCGGCCAGCTCCCCAAGTTCGAGGACGACGTCTTCAAGACGGTGGGCGAGCCGGAGCGCTTCCTCATCCCCACCGCGGAAGTGCCCGTCACCAACTACCACGCGGACGAAATCCTGGAGGGCGAGTCCCTCCCCATCCGCTACTGCGCCTTCAGCCCCAGCTTCCGGGCCGAGGCGGGCGCCGCCGGCAGGGACACCCGCGGCCTGGTCCGCCAGCACCAGTTCCACAAGGTGGAGCTGGTGAAGTTCGCCCAGCAGGACAAGAGCCTGGATGAGCTCGAGGCCATGACGGATGACGCCTGCGACATCCTCCGCCGCCTGGGCCTCCACCACCGCGTCATGCTCCTGTGCACCGGGGACATGGGCTTCAGCGCCCGGAAGACCTACGACATCGAGGTCTGGCTGCCCGGGCAGAACGCCTACCGCGAGATTTCGTCCTGCTCCGACTGCGGCGACTTCCAGGCCCGCCGGGCGAAGATTCGCTACCGGGCCCAGAAGGGGGACAAGCCCCAGCTCGCCCACACGCTCAACGGCAGCGGCCTGGCGGTCGGCCGGACGACCATCGCCATCCTGGAGAACTACCAGCGCGAGGACGGAAGCGTGGCCATTCCGGAGGCGTTGGTGCCGTACATGGGCGGTTTGAAGGAGCTGAAGCCGATTTGAGTCTGAATCCGGCTTGCAACGCGCGAAGAATCAGGTAGAAGGGCGGCCCCACGGACGTCGGTCCGGGGGGTGCCAAGTCGGCCCCGGTGGTATGGAGGCGTGGCCGAGCGGTTGAAGGCAGCGGTCTTGAAAACCGCAGAGGGTGAAAGCTCTCCGTAGGTTCGAATCCTACCGCCTCCGAGTTTTTGTTCTTGAATTTGTTGGCTCTTTGACAGAGAAGAGTTGGAGAGATGGCCGAGAGGCTGAAGGCACAGGTTTGCTAAACCTGCATACTCGAAAGGGTATCGAGGGTTCGAATCCCTCTCTCTCCGCCACTTGTTGTTGTAGCAGCGCCGGAAGAAATGCTCCCTTAGCTCAGCTGGATAGAGCGTCGGACTACGAATCCGAAGGCCGGAGGTTCGAATCCTCCAGGGAGCGCCACTTCTTTCGAGCAGTTCTCCATGAGTGACGAAGCTTTCATGCAGCAGGCGCTATCGCTCGCGCGGGAAGCAGCGGAACTCGGAGAGGTCCCCGTAGGTGCTGTGGCGGTGCTTGACGGTGAAGTCGTCGGCACGGGTTTCAATCGCCGCGAAGTGGACCGCAACCCGCTCGCTCACGCAGAGATGTTGGCCATGGATGCCGCGGCCCGGAAGATTGGGGCTTGGCGGCTCTCGGGTGTCACCCTGTATGTGACGCTTGAGCCGTGTGCCATGTGCGCCGGAGGTCTGGTGCAGTCTCGTGTGACACGACTCGTTTTCGGTGCCTTCGATCCGAAGGCCGGTGCGGTGGGTTCGCTGTACAACCTGGTCGAAGAGCCTCGACACAATCACCGGCTCCAAGTCACGAGTGGTATCCTGGCGGACGAGAGCCGCCTGCTTTTGAAGACGTTTTTCGGGCGCTTGCGCGCGAAGAAACGTGACAATTGAATACTGGAGAGCTGGCCGAGTGGTCGAAGGCACCTGACTCGAAATCAGGCATACCGGTAACGGTATCGTAGGTTCGAATCCTACGCTCTCCGCTCCAGATTTTTGGAGAGGTGGCCGAGCGGTTGAAGGCGCACGCCTGGAACGCGTGTATATCTGAAAGGGTATCGTGGGTTCGAATCCCACCCTCTCCGTTGTTGTTGTTTCTGCGGTACGTGGTTACATTTTTTATGGTCGGGACAACGTGGGGGCGTGAACCCCGCCAGGTCCGGAAGGAAGCAACGGTAGCGTACTTCCGCGTGTGTCCCGGCCGTCCTTTTGAAGAGCCGGTGTCCTGTAAAGGGCACCGGCTCTTCGCCTTTGCGGGCTGACCGCTCCCCTGCCCTAATCGCGGGAGAGAATCGTCTCGCGCCCAATCTTCCCGACGATTCGGAAGCCGCCGGCCTGGAGCTCGGGGAGCGCGCGGTCCTCGAAGGTGACGGCGCGGTTGAACGTCTTGTCCCCCAGCGCGTACTGAAACGCCTCGTCGTGGGGCCAGTCACAATTGAGCCAGGGAATCCGCTTCCCCAGGTAGAAGAAGCCGCCCGAGCCCCACGTCCCCTCGTTGACGATGAGCAGCCCCCGCGCCCCATCCCGGGAGGCGGCGACAATCGCTTGGAGCTGGTCCGCCCGCAGGTCCCCGGAGGGGAAGAAGGCGGCGGAGCCCAGGCTGGCGAGCAGCGCGAGTCCGGCCAGGCCCCATCGCGCGGCGGGACGGTCATGCCGGGTGAACTCGGCCGCCACGGGCGCCGCCGCGGCCAGCACGCCCAGCACCAGGGCGGGATAGAGGAAGCGCTCCTCCTTGTGCGCGGTGGCCAGCAGCACGCCGGTGTACGCGGCGGCGCACCACAGCGGGAGGGAGAGGAGGCGCTGCTGGCGGAGCGCGGCGAAGCCCAGGGGCACGGCGCCCCACGCCCAGAGGGGCACGGCGGAGAGCAGCGGCTTCACGTAGAAGCTGGGTGGTTCCGAGCCGAACTGGGCCGCGGCCTTCCCCGAGAAGACGTTGAAGCGGACGTAGGCCAAGAAGGAATGGAAGGGCGAACCCCACGTCGCCCAATCCAACGCGCCGAGCGCCACCGCCACGCCCAGTCCGCCCACACAGGTGAAGGCGAGCAGTCGCCACTGCCGCGCGGCCGCCAGCCACACCAGGGCCGCCAGCACGAAGATGGCGGATGGGTAGCGGGCCACCACCGCCAGGCCCAGGGCCAGGCCGCCCACGAGCCCCGCCCGGGCAAGCCGCTCGCGCCGGTCCAACGCCTCCATGGCGACGATGAGCAGCGAGGCGGAAATCGACTCGGCCATGGTGCGGCCGGCGAAGGCGAGCACCGGTCCGTAGAGTCCCACGAGCAGCGTGGCCAGCAGGCCCCCCGTGTCCCCCGCCCGACGCCGAGCGAAACGGTACGCGGCCCAGAGGCTCCAGGCGTGGAGCGCGACCTGCGGCAGGGCCACCACGACGCGGTAGGCGCGCGGGTGGGTGATTCCAAGCAGGTCCGCCAGTTTCAGGAAGCCGGCCAGCACGCCGGGCACGGCCCAGTTGCGGAGCCCCGCGCGCCACTCCCACGCCATGACGCCGTAGCCGTGGACGCGCCACCAGGCCGGCTCCAGTGACTGGTACACCTCGTCCGGGTGGATGCGCCCCAGTTGAACCACCGCGATGAGGCCGGGCAGCAGGGCCACCGCCGCCAACACCCAGCGAAAGATTTTCCGGGCCGGTGCGCGCCCAGGCTCGGTCGCGGGCTTCGCGAGGGCGAACTCGGGGGGCGGGTTGGAATCAGGTGAAGGGGCGAGGAGTGGCGCGGACACGGGCGCGGCGACTCTTCCCGCCCACGTCCCCGGACGCAAGGTGTGAAGCGCCCGCCTGCCCACCCTCCACCCGGGCCTGACGGGGAGTGGAATCCCACCTCGTGGGAGGGCAACGACATGGATCATTCACGCCACCGTGTTTAGATGACGCCCCCCATGAGCTACCTCGTTCTCGCCCGCAAATGGCGCCCACAGAAGTTCGACGACATGACCGGACAGGAGCACGTCGTCCGGACGGTTGCGAACGCCATCAAGATGGACCGGGTCGCGCACGCGTACCTGTTCTGCGGACCTCGCGGCGTGGGCAAGACGACGGCCGCGCGACTGCTCGCCAAGGCGCTCAACTGTGAGAAGGGCCCCACCGCCCAGCCCTGCGGCGAGTGCCGTGCCTGCACGGAGATTGCCGCGGGCACCAGCGTGGACGTCGCGGAAATCGACGGTGCCTCCAACAACGGCGTCGAGAACGTCCGCGAGATTCGCGAGAACGCGAAGTACCTGCCACAGCGGGACCGGCACAAAATCTACATCATCGACGAGGTCCACATGCTGTCGGGGGCGGCGTTCAACGCGCTGCTCAAGACGCTGGAGGAGCCGCCCGGGCACGTGAAGTTCATCTTCGCGACCACCGAGGCGCACAAGCTCCCGGACACCATCCTGTCGCGGTGCCAGCGCCACAACTTCCGCCGGATTCCGGCGGCGCGGATGCTCCAGCGGCTCCAGGAAATCTGCAAAGCGGAAGGGGCCGGCATCTCGGACCGTTCGCTGTCGCTGGTGGTGCGCCAGTCCGAAGGCGGCATGCGCGATGCGCTGAGCCTCCTGGACCAGGTGCTCGCCTCGTGCGGCGCCAACCCCACCGACGAAGAGGTGGCCGAGGCGCTGGGCGCCATCGACCGCACGATGGTGCAGGACTTCGCCGATGCGCTCGTCCACAAGGACGCGAAGCGGGTGCTGGAGCGCGTGGAGGAGGTCTTCAACCGCGGCCTGGACCTGAAGCGGCTGGCCGAGGAGCTGGCCTTCCAGTTGCGGCATCTCTTCGTCACCAAGACGCTGGGCAAGGCGCCCGACGAACTGGCGGAGTCCGAGCAGAAGGCGCTGGCGGCGCTCGCCCAGGACGCGGAGGCCGCGCAAATCACGCGCCTGTTCGACGTGGTGCACAGCTGCATCTGGGACGTGTCACGCGCGGCCCAGCCACGGCTGGCCCTGGAGATGGCGCTGCTCAAGGCCATTCAGCTCTCGCCGGGTGGCTCGATTCCCGAGCTGCTCGCCCGCGTGGACAAGCTCGCGGCGGGGCTGGGTGACGGGTCCGCGAAGTCGAATGCTGGAGCGCCGGGAGGTCGCTCCAGTCCCGCGAACTTTCGCGCCTGAGACACGTCGCGACGACTCAGGAAGCCACGCGGCGCCCCTGCCCCACGCCCGTGGGAGGCGAAGGGTGCGCCCGCGCCGCAGACGTCTGCGCGCATCGGCGAGCCGCCGGCGCCGATGGCAGCAATGCGTCCGGACGAACCGCCTCGCTTCGGCCAGGACAGCGCCGCGCGCCTGCCGAGCCGCCCGCTTGGACATG